>CAZGYL010000428.1:0-4947 GCA_964529985.1 uncultured Planctomycetia bacterium
GGGGGGGACGGGAGGGGGGGATTTCAAGGGACAGCCGGAAGCCGAGCGGTCCGAGTTCACCTGAACGCTCCCGACTCTTGTCTGAGAGGCGCCCGCCCAAAACCTTCGGTTCAACATACATCTCTCGCAGTGTTCGGCCACGAACCAGAACATGATTTACGAATCGTGCACGCCTATCTAGAGCGCTTTTACCAGCGGAAGTCTCGCGGGCAGGGCCTTTGCCAGAGCCAACGCCTCGGCTCAGGCAAAGGCATCGGCCTCCATTCCTTCAGATAACCGCAGCTTTCTTGGTGTCTCTTGCAGTCGAGCGTATCACTTGTGAAGTCGATTGTACACCGTCCCAGGACCTCAACAGAGGGGCCGCTTTCGGCAAACAGGTAAGCTAAGATCGTCAGGGTGTCCGCCAGGTTTACTCTTCCGTCGTCGTTGGCATCAGCCGCATCAAGGCATTCCGGCCGCCGCTCCCCTGCGAAAGCAAACTGCAGTAGATTGATTGCATCCCCCACGTTAAGGTTACCGTCACCGTTCACATCCCCTCTCAAAAACTGCAGCACCGGTTCGGGAGGCTGCTCTGCGCAGTACTCAAAGGCCCCTATATCGGGTCCCTTCCAGCATACCCGGCTGTTTCCGGCCAGGTCTGTGTCCGGAAGCTCCCCTTCTCCGCCCCTGTCGATAAGTGGAGAGTCCGGCCTGAGCCGGAAGTCGCCTGCTTGGGGATCCACAAACAGCGGGTCTGCGTTAATACAGTTTTGGACAACTACTTCAGCAGCCTCATCCTGCACAACTTCCCTATCGTTGATACAGCAGTTGAGAAGTTCGATCCTGCAGGCTCCGTTGACCCATAGGCTCACTTCCTCATTGTCCCAAATAATGCAGTCCTCAAACCTTACACGGGAAGCATAATAAGGTCCCCCTCGGTAGGACAACGCAGCTATTCCGCCCAGGCGCCCGTCATAAAGCCAATGGAGACAAAGATTGCGTGCGTGGTTCTGGGTTATCGTGCAAAACCTCAAAGTAGCCACAGACGCTTCGAAAAACAGAGACCCACCGTCCCCTAAAAAAACCGGTCGGTTTTCCGCCACCAGACAGTTTGTCATGGTCACGTATGAGCCAGCAGCATGCAACGCCCCGCCGTTGGGCCCGGCGTTGTCCACTAGGGTGCAACGAATCAGTGTCACCTCGCAACCCAAGGCCACAATTCCGCCTCCATGCCTCTCACCACCTGTTTCTGTTTTCCCGTTTCGAACGATAAGGCAATCAACCAGCGTCATTGCGGAGTTACAAATCACGCCCGCATCCTTGTAGTTCCGAATTATGCAGTTCTCGATAACAGGCCTGGATCCACCTACCGCCGTGAGGCCCCGCGATACCTTAACCGACCCTACGTCACCGTCGAGAGTGAACCCACGCACAACTGTGTCCGAAGATTCGCCACCTAGAAACTCTATCCCGCCGCGGATGACGGTCGTCTCAGGGCCGGCCACTGAAAGAAGCTGCAGATCTTTCGGCGGCAGGCTTTCAGCACCGTCCTCTCGAAAAGACAGGTTGAATTTGATCCACTCGAGATACACCCCGGGCATAACCAGGATCGTGTCCCCGTCCGCGGCACCGTCAACTGCAGCTTGAATCGTTGAGAAGTCTCCCCCGCCGTTCTGATCAACAACTAAGACTTCACCCGCGCAGCGGGATACACAAAGCATGAAAGCCAGCCGGCACAGCGCACCAGAACAGGTTCTACGGGCAGTGCTCATACTGATTGCAGCTTATCTTGTCCCAAGTCGGGTCCACTCCGCAAGCGTTCGGAACGGGCAGCGGTCCTTCGCCGCCAAAAAGATGACCGAGGATCTTAATCGGATCGGCGATGTCAATATTGCCGTCGTCATTTGCATCCGCGGCATCGCCGCAGGGAGGCTCGGGTCCTCCCCCGAAGAGAAATCCCAATACGGATATCGGGTCTGCTATGTTTATTCTTCCGTCGTCGTTTGCGTCGCCTCGTATAAACGCAGTTCTCTCCTGCAGCACAGTGACAAGAGAACCGTTCTGGCCGGACAGCACAAAATCTGCGAGGGAATCGCCGTTAAGATTTCCGGCGGCCAGATGCAGGGGTTTCCCAACGTCGGAACTTACCTCGGATAGGTCGATTACACCGGCTTGCTCAAAATCTTGCGCTTCCAGCTGGTTGTTGCCGTTGATATTTCGCCAAAACTGAATTTGAGGATTATTATTATTATTCCCATCCGTCCAGTAGCCGGCAGCAGCAATATCGGTCCTCTTCTTGTCATCGAGGTCGATGTCGCACAACGTAATGGCAGTGGTCAGAACGCCCTCCATCTCTGTTGTAAGGGCAATGCGGTCGTCGCCCTTCTTGAAAACGTCCGGGTAGGTGCCTGTACCTGCGCTGACATAGACCACACGGTCGGCCAATTCGGAAGAGACGACCAAATCCTTAAGGCCGTCACCCTCAAGGTCGTCTAATGCAAACTTTTGAGGATTGTAATCGAAAGGCGGAAATGGCGGAGTATCCCAGGTGACTATAGGCCAAACGATACTAGCTTCAAGCCCGACCGCCCCGCCTTGCCCGATTATCTCCGGTCCATCGTACCCTGTTACAACTTCCTCTACAGCTACGTAGCGGAAGCCCCAATAGCTGGCTTGCCCAGGCGAACTCCCAACTGGCTCGCCCTCTTCATTCTTGGCCATTTCAAAATTGCACCCCTGCTCCCCGGCACACTTGTTCCAGAATAAAAGCACAGTGCTTATCTGCCCATCGTCAGACCCAAGCACAATATCAAGATCGCCATCCTGATCGATATCAGCAAGGGTTATAGTTTCAGCAAAAAGCCCGCCTGTATCAATCCAGTAGCTCTGGCTTCCGCTGAACGATCCTCCTGAATTCCAGAAGATACGGACTCCAAAGACTCCCTCAGCTTGTAATCTCCATACGGCAGCTAAATCGTCATCGCCGTTTAGGTCCAAGTCGCCTATGGCGACGTCGGACGCCTCACCGGTACTTCCCTGATCATCGCGAACCACCAGGTCGATACTACGATTAGGGTCGTTAGGGTAGTACAGTCCGCTTCCGTCGCCCCAAAGAATCTTGATTTTCGACTCGCCTGTTAGTGTTACCACCAGGTCCAGCTTGCCGTCAAGGTTAAGATCCGCCACTCTAACGGTATTGAGCGAGCCGGTGGAGACTGAGATTTCGTGCCACACGAAGCTGATACCGGAAAAACCGGTGTTATCCTTGTATCCGAGGGGTTCGGTGGTTTCAGCTTCGGTTGTCGCCGAAAGTTGAGTTTGATCGGCTGACCCTGTACGCTGAGCCAGCGTACAGGACGGATAAGGCTTCGAGTAGGAGCTTACGTAAACACCCACGGTCAGGCTGTAACTACAAGGGAAGTTTCCCTGGCCTTCCTGCACAACCACCGAGTCAATAGGTGGATCACCCAAATCGTGGGTGAAGAAAAGAGGTACTTCGTAATACCCCGTCACTGTGGGGACCGCCAACTGGTAACAAGCAACAGAGGTTACAAAGTCGCTGCAAGGCGGCAGCGTTACCTCTGAATCCATGTCGATAACAACGCCCTGGGTATAACCTTCTGTCGCTGCCTCAATTTCGGTGTCTTCAAAATCGGGAGGGCCCCCGTTTTTTACGCTTTCCGTATCGGTTCCTTCAATGCTTACACCGGTGACTGTGAAATCACCACCCGCACTCTGCAAGGCTGAAGGGTCGTGGCGGAGGCTGAAAGACCACCCTTCGGTGAGCCCCGCTTCAACCGTCATAAGGGTTCGCACGGAAAGATCTACGAAACTGCCCGGCTCCACCCAAAATAAAACGTAGTCGGATTGCCAAGATTCACCACCGGTCAAACTGCCTTGAACTTCGAACCGAAACGTTTCTCCTCCCTGGCAGGGATCCGGCGCTTCAGAAGCGAAAGCCCAGACTCCTAAAAGGGCAAGACATACCCCCCCGTACCATCAATTGCACGTGCCTCATTGCACCTCCTTTCCGGCCGCCCCAAAGTCGGCCCTTTCCCGAAGAAGGTCCTTTTTTACCCCGGGTGCCCTCGCACCCGACTTCCATTGACGTCTTATACATCGGTCCGCTTTCCGATGCAAGGCCTAATTTGGAATTTTAATGGAGAGGCCTATCCACAATGCGGTTGCCTATAGTACCAGGCGGAGCATAAAATTGATAAGTCTTTATGTCAAAGCAAGTTACGCATTTCGACTAGCTTCCACCTGTCCCTGCTTGGTGAAGTGTTGTTAATGTTGGTGTTAGGTCCTTCCGCGGTTTACAGATTGACCCGATCTCCTCCCGCAACTAAGCTTGCAGTAGGAAAAGCGCTGATCGACAGAAGGCGGGAGCCGACGGAGGACGGCTCAGATGGTCCCGGTTTTGCGAAGGTGGCTTGTCTTCTCACTTCTTGCGTTCTTTGCCCGAGGCACCCAAGCGGCGGTCCTTGTAGTTGATCCTGCAGGGACAGGTGAGTTCGGGGAGGTTCAGCCTGCCGTTGAGGCCGCTTCAGCCGGTGATACGGTCCTTGTCAAGCCCGGGGAGTACGTGCTTCAAAGTCCCATTTTACTTTCAGGAAAATCAATAACGTTGAGATCCTCCTCAGGGCCCGAGGTTACTGTGCTTCGCATGACCGGGGAGCCTGCCTCAGCCGGGGAGGCAAGCGTTATCGTGGTTTCCGGTACGCCTTCTCCCCTTATTGAGGGATTCACAATAACCGGCGGCAGGGGAACCGGGCCGAACGGAACCCGCTTCGGAGGAGGCGTGCTTTGCACAAACGGTACCACACCGACCTTCAAGAACTGCACCTTTCGGCAGAATGCAGCTCACCACGGCGGCGCTCTTGCATGCCTCGAGGCTTCTTCCCCTCTGCTTGTTAGGTGCACGATTACAGCGAACGTCGCCTATATTCAAGGCGGCGGGGTTTACTG
>CAZGYL010000429.1:0-4947 GCA_964529985.1 uncultured Planctomycetia bacterium
TCGAACATGAACTTTAGGTGCGGCTTGTAGAGGTCCGCCTTTTGAGGAGCCGCTTTTCGATCGACGGCGAAAAGCAATCCCAATCCGCCGATTATCTCGCAACCGTGATCGGAAAGACGCGATGGAACAAACCCGCCCGGCAAGAGGTAGTAATCCGCCAGACGGTGCGCCCATCGGAGATACTTTCGGTCTCCGGTAGCACAATACAACCGCGGCAGCACCTGAAGCAATTCGCCGTTAACTTCGATGTTCAACGAAGGAATCTTACCGTAAGGGGTGTCGTAGCGGGCGTTCTTGAAGATGTCGTCGATCAGAGTCTGTAGACGCCCGAACCACGGCGAATCGGAGCCGGTAAGCTCGACGATCGGCACCAAACCATCCTTAGCGTACTCGCTGGCCCCGAATATCATTCGATCAAAAGACGTCGGCCGCTTCCGCCCGGCATCCATGTCATAAGGGACCGGCAAGCGGTCGACATGATTGCAAAGACGCTGCTCTGCTTTCAGCGTCTCAAGCATAACCGTATTTAGAACCTTCTGATCCGTAAACCAGGCGGCCCAAACGTAAAAAGGATAGCAGTCAGCAGCAGTATCCCGGTAGTTCCACACCGGCCCCGTCGGGCGAAAAAGCCTCGTCCTCTCGTCGCGTACCGCAAGGCACCGCTCATGGAGCCAGCGCTGGACCTTATCCAACGCGATTCCGGCGAATCGCGCCGAACGTTCAGCCCTCTTCCAGTCGGGCCGCTCGCAAACCGGGGCCCATAAGCGAAGCGTCTCGGCGCTCGGTTCAAATCCCGGTAGGTCCGACCACACCGCGGTACCTTCCCCAGTGCGCGAAACCGCCCCCACAGGAATCGCCCTCACTTTGGGCGGTGTTACCGATCGCCCTACAATTCGAACGCCCGCAAGGAAGGCCACATTCCGGCGTCCCTTGCCGTACAGGATCACTTTTTTGCCCGGGGCCAAAGGTCCGATCGGAATCTCAATCCAAGTATAGGCCTTCTTTCGCACCTCGGCGAGCGAACCGCTCCGGCCGTTGTACTTGAAATACAAAGTACGTTTCAACGGCCCTTTTGAGCCGAAAAGGACTTCGAAACGGTCGCCGGCGGAAACATCGGCCGGAAGCGTAACCTCAATTTTCCACTCGGCAAGCCAGTAATACCGGGTGCCTGCAAACTCCTGAGGTCCGGACAGAAACAGCGTCTCAGAAGCCGAAACAACCGCGGCTGCAGCTATAAAACAAAAGCAGGCTCTGAGCGAATCTATCTTTGTCGTCACAGGCGGGGCAAGCTCTCAACTCTACTCCACGGCCACTATGCTACTTTCTCCCGCTTCCCCGGTCAATCCCCAAACCCGCCCCAAGCGGCTCGCCAGGCTGCAAGAACCCGGTGAAGCGATCTTTCTCCTACCGATAATCGGTACGCCTCGCCACAGGCGGGGCCGGCGGAGAGTCTAAGAGTCCTTCGCTTAACGCGGCCTTACTTTGAGGCGTTGCTATGGGATATTCTTGTTCGAAAGCGATACAGGTAGACCGCTGAAGTTTGAAGCAGCCCGGGAGAAACACAGATGAGAAAAGTCGAACTCCTGCTTTCAGTTCTTTCAATACTGCAAAGCACGGCCTGCAGTGAGCCGCTTATTGCTCCCGACCCCAACCGTTACACCGAAAAACAAGCACAACGTATCATCAAAGCTGCTTGTAACGTACTGCGTCCGGTCTACGGGCCGCTTGCAGAGTTCTGCGTCAAACGTTACCGCCTTGAAGAAAAGCACGGCATCGGTATCGATCTGGGCGGCGGCCCGGGCCTGCTGAGCCTGGAGCTTGCAAAACGCACCCGCTTTATGCACTGGGTCAACGTGGATATCAACACATTTTTCTTCTCTTTCTTCTTTAAGGAGGCCTCAAAAGAGGGGCTGAACGGACGGGTGAGCGCGCTTTTCGCCGACGCCGAATACCTTCCTTTCCGCTCAAACTACGCCGACTTCATCGTGTCTCGGGGGTCGTTCCACTTCTGGCCTGACAAGCTGAGTGCTTTTGCTGAGATATACCGCGTGCTCAAACCCGGAGGAACCGCTCTTATCGGCCGCGGATTCTCACCCAATCTCCCCGTGCGCGTCGCAAAGGCGGTCCGCAAGGCTCAAGAGGCCCGCGGTCACCTTCCGGTTTATGACGTCAAAGAGACCCGAAGTGAGCTCGAGGAGGTCATAAAACGGCTGGGGATCAAGCAGTACGAGTTTATTCTCCCGCAACCGCCTGGAAGCCGGGGGACGAATTACGGTATATGGCTTGAGCTCCACAAGCCTGCTGCAAGCTCGAAGACGAGCGGCTCCAAGGGGAGCTGAAAGGCCGTAGGCCTTGCAGAGGAGTTCCAACCGAGATCCGTTCCCCCATCGAAATGATCATGGCGGCTCGATCTCCCTGCTACCGATCGGGACGGCGCATTGCGCGCCCTAAAATACCAGTGCCTCACAGCGGCCTGCGAGGAACCGGGTACACGAGAAAAGGTACCAAAGGGTCAGCCTGAGCCGTCCGCCACTCCAGCTCACCCCGGTTCACTACAACCGGATCATTGTACATGGCCCGTACGCTCTCAGGCCTTCGCCAGGCGTAAGGCCCGATCGATCCGCCGGCAAGGTGGCCCGTCACAAGTCTCTTGATACGCCGCCGGGGAAGTTGATACAGATAATTGAGCACTTTGCGTGCGTTTAAGGTTGCATGCGGGTTCGCCGGCTTGATCGCAGGGGCACCGAAACACTGCACGCCTCCAAGAAACGCTGAGAGGGTGACGGGAAGGAACAGACTCCTTCTTAACGCCTTTTCTTTTCTCAGGTTCCGCTGTGGTCCGGACATTGGACTTTCTCCTTACGCGTGCAATCGTTTCTGCACGACAAAGGTATCCGCCGCGCGATCCTAAAACAAAGCGCCGTATCACCGGCGCCTCTTTCCCGCACAGTGCCCCGAATGTTACCATGGATTCCAAATGCAAAAGGAGACGAAAAGATGCTGCGAATGATCCGGACGATCCTTATTCTGGTTTCCCTTGCCGCGTGCACGGGTCCGCTTGAAGCCGCGACAGAATTGGGCACAGAAGGGGGCTCTTTCACAGTCAACGGGAGGCGTGTCTTCCTGCTCGGCATAAGCTATTACGGAGCCCTGGGCGCACCTCGCGATTTCATCAAAAAAGATTTGGTCGATATGCAGCGCTTGGGGATCAACTGGATCCGTGTATGGGCCACATGGAGATTCTTCGGCAACGATGTGTCCGCAGTGGACGGCAGGGGTCGGGCGCGTCAGGCTTACCTGGATAAGCTCCTTTGGCTTACCGGCGAATGCGACAGGCGCGGCATTATCGTCGACGTGACGCTCTCAAGGGGCGACGGCCGAGGTCATTCGGTGGATCTACCCGATTTCAAAGCGCATTTTCAGGCCGTCGGAATCCTCACAAGGGCGCTTAAACGATACAAGAACTGGTATATAGATCTCGCAAACGAACGCAACATACGTGATTCGCGTTACGTCAGTTTGGAGGAAGTTAAGAAACTGCGCGATGAGGTCAAACGCATAGATCCCTCAAGACTCGTTACCGCCTCCCATGCAGGAGACATTGACCGCGGAACATTCCGTGCGTATGTGCAGAAGGCGCTTCTTGATTTTGTAGCCCCGCATCGCCCGAGGAACGGGCGTTCCCCCGGCAGGACCGGAGCCCGGACGCGGCGCTATCTCGCGTGGGCGGGGGAATTGAAAAAGCACGTACCGATACACTACCAAGAGCCCTTCCGCCGCGGCTTCGCACCTCACAGGTGGGAGCCGACCGAAGAGGCGTTTGTGATCGATTTAACGGGCGCTCTCAGGGGAGGAGCTGCAGGCTGGTGCTTTCATAACGGGGATCAGAAAAATCGTCCGGGTGCAGAACCTCACCGTTCCTTTGACATGAGCAAAAGACGTCTATTCGATCAGCTCGACGCTGCTGAAAAACAGGCGCTCAAACGTATAGCCGCGCTCTTGCGCAGGGAGAGTCGGCAAAGCCGTCAGGAAAAGCCCTGACAGAAACGACCGTACGGCCGGGGAATCCTCTACCGACCGGCGGCCCTTTCAGCTTCCAACGTCCGGACATGCCGCTCTTGAAGGATTCCGTACTCTGTGAGACAATGCAATTTGTAAAGTTGTGGGGGAACAGGAACGAGGTTTTCGGCTTGAGTCGGAAGGAAAGGCAACTTCGCTTCTTATGTCTGTTCTTCCGGTACGCATTTAAGGCTGTGGGCTCAGCCTGTTTATGAAAACGGAGGTTTGCCATGAAAAAGTACTTGATCCCGGCTTTTGTTTTGTTACTTGTGCTGAAGGCGGCGCCCTTCGGCTATGCCGCCTGCGTTGTCAACGTCAGCACCGGATACGATCAGACGGCCGGAGCCGTGCTTACACCCGGAGATCCGGATGACGACTACGTTGTTACAAGTCCGGGCGGAGAGACTGCGGCTCTCACCGGAAGCAGCGATCGGGGTTTTCCGATCCCGCCTTGGCTTGCAAACAGCGACCAGTCGCTTTGGATCTCCCCTGCTGCAGACAGCAACGCAGCTCCAGGTCTTTACACCTACAAAATCGAATTTGAAATACCGGACGGAGTCGATGCTTCGAAGCTTGCTCTGGTGGGCAGGTGGGCGAACGATGATCTCGGTAAGAACATCATAATAAACGGGACCGAAACCGGCTTTGAGGGCGGCGGATTCGGTGCCTGGCAGGATTTTCCCGAGAACTTCGGACTGGGACTCTTCCAGGTGGGGACGAACACGATCGAGTTCATTGTGGAGAACGGTGGAACGGCGGATAACCCCGCGGGTCTCCGCGTGGAGGCTTGCGTTGCGAGCCCTCCGGAAGTTCCTGAAGAAAGACCTTACAACATATATGACCGTGCGTAATTCGTAGACACCCTTTCGACGCTGGGTGCCCGCATTA
>CAZGYL010000430.1:0-4940 GCA_964529985.1 uncultured Planctomycetia bacterium
ACCTCTGCGGGCGGGCAGGCGGCCTCACTCAGCGCCTGCCGCGCGGCGGCGATGACCGCTTTTCGGGCGGAAAGGGCCTGGTGATCGGTCCGAGAACGCGCGGCCTTGAGCTCCTTTTCGGTTACACTCAAAAACGGGTGTTCCCTTCCCAAGGCCCCCGAAACGGAAAGCGAATAGCGAAAGTCTTCTTCTTTACCCGGTATATCGTAGGGATTTCCGGGGGCGAATGTGTAGGAGGTGTAATCTCCTGAAAGAACCGCGGCATAAAGGAGCAAAATCTTCATAGTTGAAACCCGCCTTTCCTTACTCCGGAAACCGGTTGCTAGCGGCAGGGCGGGTAGTGCGCGCAATCCAGGGGTCCCGCCGTAGGATCGGTGCCGCAGGCTTCAAAAGGCTCGGGAGGCTGCGAGCCGCCTGCAAAAAGGAAGCCCAGGAGCGCCACGGCATCCGCTATGTTGATCTGTTCGTCGTCGTTTACATCAGCCGCAGCAAGGCACGGAACGCTGCCGCCGGAAAAAAGGTATTCCAAAACGGCAACGGCATCGGCCACATTGAGCTTTCCGTCCGCGTTGGCTTCCCCGCGCACGAACAATTCTGGAGGCTGCTCCATAAGCTCCACCCCCAAGAGACCCGCCAGGTATCTCCTCCGACAGCTTACGTTCTTCTTCAGGAGCGGAAGTTCCTGGGCCATCGTTCTCTGCGGGCCGGTATGCTGGGGCTCTTTGGAGTCAGGCCAAGCGGCTTCGTCAAGCAGAACCGTCTCTTCGATCAGCTCGCGGTAATTCTCGATCCGCGGGAATATCCTCCACTCGGTGAAGGTGGTGTTTAAGAACTCTCTGATAAAATCCTCGTACATGCGCCGGAAGCGCGGTACATCGAAAAAAACCGTCCAGAGATTGTTCCACGTGTACCAGACCCCGGCGAAACGGTGATCGCGATGGCCCATAAGCAGCGGATAGGTGTTCCCGCAATAGTACACCCATTCCCATTCGCCCCAGGCATGGTCCAGATCCCAAGGGATCACAAGCCATCTTCCTCCGGGAGGCCTGTAAAGGTAATAATTGTGCTGGATCGCATCCCAAACGCACATCAAATTGGTCGCTGCAAGGTAGCGGGCAAAGAGTTCAACCTCCAGGTTTTCCTCCAGGAAGAGCTCGGGATCGTCGGTCTCAGCGAGCCCGTGTATAAACTCGATCAGGTCGTCGTAGGGCTCGCTCCGGCGGGTCTTTTTCTCGTACTGCTCTTCATAAGTGTATTGAGTTTCCTCAAGCGGACTCAGGTTCGAAGCGATCCCGACGGCTTTGTAAAGAGCACCTCCGGGGGGGATCCCTCGGCATTCCAGGTACTTTTCGTCGACTTGCTCTACATCGACGAACAACCCCCAGAAAGAGCCGTTGAGCTGCACCCGCACAAACCGCGTTTCCCCCGCCGGAACCCCGCACCACCTATAAAAATCATAGGCGAGAGGTTCGGTCATGTAGTCGTCGTCCATGGCCGCAGCATTGAGGTTCACAACGCGCCTCCCTTCCAAGAGGCCGTGCTGCAGGCGAAGTTTCAAGGATTTCTTGCGGAAAAGGCGGGGCCTTCCTCCGCGGAAACGCAACCCGACCTGCGGGTAAATCTTCCCTCCGGCGACCAAAAGAGCCGGCACATACTCCTGAGTCCAAATGTTTTCGTTGAGGTACCGCCAGTCGGCCGGCCGCACGAAAAGCCAGAAAACGGGCAACTTTGAATCGACATGCTCCGAGGCGACTCCGAAGCCGCTTTCAAAAGGCCTGGAGAGAAGATCCCCCGCCTGCGCGGTGAGTTTCAACCGGACAAGTGTGCCTGCGGGAAAAGAGGGCAGCACCGCAGCGTAAACCCCGTCCCCGGGCTCGTCCCCCGGAGCGCTTCCGTCGTCTGCAAGCTCTGTTTCGTGCCAGCCGTCGGAGTAGTACTGCAGAATTACTTTGCAAGGCCCGTCGGCTTCAACGCGCGCACGTACAATCGGCCTGTCCCGTGGAAAAGGAAGCACCGGCTCGACCTCTACGGAGGCTACAAGCGGTGGAAGGACCTCCTGTTCGATCGAGTTCGGGCGCCCCGGGGTTCCGCTTCCAGGGGGAATCTCCACCTGGTGCTCGAGACCGCCTCCGGAAAGCCTGGTTATAAGGCGTCTTGAACCGCTCAGGTGAAGCACGTAAAAACTGAGCCGGTACTCCTTCCCGCGCTTCAAAGGGGGATCGGGGTAACAAGTAATCCCGTTGCTCGATCCGTTTCCGGCATCTGTTGCAAGGATTTTCAAACAACCGGGATCACTGCGTCCCCCCTGAGGGGAGAAAACGCTTCCTGAGTGCGAGCCTCTGGCCGACCAACCCTCTATTCCTCTTGTAAAAGCGCCGTTCGGAATCTGCGTGGGCCCGCCTTCAACAGGCGTAAGCGTAACGTCATCGAGCAGGCAACTTCCCGGTCCCGCAAGATAAAGAATAAGCTTGTTGGAAGTCGCACTTCCCGTGTAAGAGACATGGAACCAACTGGGCCGGGCGCCGCTCCAATTCCTGGGTGTATCGTTGTCAAGCGCGGCGTTTATGCACTCCAGGGAAGCTCCCCCGCCGTCCGCCTCAAGCGGCCAAGGGGGTTCGTCATCGTAGGCAACCGTGTCGGCAACCGCGCCTCGGTGATCCGCCAGGGTGATCCGTTCCCCTGAGTTCGAAAGGGAGCCGTTCCACGGTCCTGCAACCGAACCCCGGTCCAATCCGAAAAGCGAGCGGAGGCGCTCCGGATCGGCTGCAACAACCAGACGGCCTCCGGGCGGCATGATCATTCCCTCTTGGAAAACAAAGGAGATTCCTTCAGTGAAGCGCCACCCGGTAAGGTCGACAAGCTGCGAGCCGGTGTTTTTGATTTCAATGTACTCGTCCCGGTCGTCTTCGCTCACCGGGTGGTACATGATCTCGGTTACGGCGACGCCGGCGAATCCTCTCCCCGCGCAACTTAGGGCAACGAGAAGAAGAAAGAGCGCCTGAATCCGATTGGGTCCTTTATTCACCACAATGCGTATATACACAGGTGGTCAGCGAGTCCTCCGTCGGATCGGTCCCGCAAGCAGGGAAAGGCGCCGGGAGATTCCCGGTTCCACCGAAAAGGTGCCCGAGAATCGTAACCGCGTCTGCGATATTCAGCGCACCGTCGTCGTTGGCATCCCCGGTATCTTCGCAACCCGGAGCCGCTTCTCCACCGAAAAGGTATCCCAGAAGAGCTATCGGATCGGCTATATTGATCTGGCCGTCGTCGTTCACATCTCCGCGCACGAAAAGCGCACCGCCGCCTCCGATCGTAACCTCACACGAGTCGCCTCCCTCCTCTTCTCCATAAAAAGCCGTTACCTCGTAAGTATGCGCTCCCGGCGGGACTGCTGTGTCGGTGTAAGAGGTTTCGTTTCCGAAAAGCGAGGCGATAAGCTCGCCGTCTCGGGTCACCATGATCTCATCGTACTGGCGGAACGCCTGCCAACTGAGATTGACGTTCTCCCCGTCCGCAACGCAACTCAAGTTGTGCGGATAATCGGGTATTCCCGCAGTCAATGTCACCCGATCTATGCACACGCGACTTTCGTTGTTCACCCCCACCCGGAAATCCGAATCCCCTTGCATGAAGCTGCGGAAACCGGCGTTCTCGATCGGCCATTCCACGGTCACCCACTCCCCGGTTCCCTGCAAAGGCCGCATGGGAGGATTCTCGAGAGGGTGGAAAACATTGGGAATATCACCCGGCCCGGTAGCTCCCTGAATGGTGTACTGGAGGAAGAGCGCGGTTCCTTCCGGCAGTGCGGGATCATCGTAAACCGTGACAGACAGTACGAACTCCGTCTGGCCCTTAAAGGAAGTGTCGGTCACAGTGAAGTAGAAGAATACGTCCGGGAATAGAGTGTTGCCGGCAACGCCATCGGGCGTGGGGTCTTCAGCCCCCCAATTCTTGCGGGAGTCGCGCTCGTCGTCGGGCGGGCCGCACAGAGCGGGTTCGTTCTCGCCGTCACCGCCGTCTGCAGGCGCGGTATGGCTGTTGGCAAGTCCTTCCTCGAGGTCCTCCTCACCCAGATCCACGCTCACGGATTTCCCTGTCAGGTCGGGGAATATCGTTACCGTGCATGTAGGGCCGTCGCTCTGGCCGTGATAAGTGGCTAAGACCTGGTACGTGTGTTCGCCTTCAGGAACATCCGTATCCATATACTCCGTATCGCCTTGGTCAAGGCTTGCGATCTCCTGCCCGTCACGCTTTATGATCAACTCATCGTAGGCCGCGAAATTCTCCCAGGTAAGCAGGACCGACGTGCGTTCAGGTGTCGAGCACTTCAGATTAGCCGGGAAAGTCAAGGTCAAAATGGTTACCGAAGCACTGTCCATGCACACGCGCCTGCCGTGCGAAATCCCGACACGAAAATCCGAAGTCCCCTGCATGAAGGTACGAAAGCCCGCATCGAAGATATCCCAACCGAGGGTGACCCATTCCCCCGTACCCTCAAGCACATGACTCACAGGGTGCGAAGCGAAAGTGTTGGGTATATCGCCAGGCCCGGTCGACTTGTTGTTTGTATATTGAAGTGAGATCGAAGTGCCGGGCTCAAGCTCGGGATCATCGTAAACCGTAACTTCAATGTGAAGCCACTCTTCGGCTTTCACATCAAGATCGGTCACGTTGAAATAGAAGAAAATATCGGGCCACGTGTTGGGAGGAACGTCCGCCGTAGGATCCTCGGTCCCCCAGTTCTTCTTGCAATCTCTTACATCGTCGGCTGGCCCGCACTGTACGACTTCCACCTCGCCGTCGCTCGGATGCGTCGTCTGGGTGTTGGCAAGCCCGTCTTCAACGTCCACCGTGCCCAAATCCACACTCGCACCGAAAAGGGAAAAAGACCAAGACAACGCAAGCACAACAAGTAGTCTGCCCATCCGACACCTCCTTTT
>CAZGYL010000431.1:0-4934 GCA_964529985.1 uncultured Planctomycetia bacterium
AGAGGATTTCGCCGTATCCCGCCGTCTTGAGGTTGGTGCTGTTTTAGGGCCGGAGCGTTTCGGGAGGTTCGGACTGAAAGCAAGTCAGATCCCTCCTTCAACCGCCTTCTTGGACCGGTCTTTTCTCGCAGAGCTTATCGGCAAGCAGGGAAGAGCCAACGCGATATTGGTTGGGGGAGGCTCTTCAGGGCCGAGCCTTGAGCACGCGCACAAGATTCTGCAGGGAACCGTAAGGCTGGCCGACCTCGGGGTTGAGGTCTGCAAGCTGCCTGAGCTTGGGGTCATTGAGGTCCGGTCCGATCGGGTTTTTCTTCAAGAAGAGGTCGTCCAAGCTGCTCGGAAAGTTGCAGGCGGTGCGGTGGGCGTGCTTACATACCTTGCAAATGAGATCCGCCGTAAGGACCGTGCGACGCCTTACGCTATAGTTTCTGCTGTGGGCGGAATCGGCGGGCCCGCCGGCGCTGTTCCTCCGTGCTCGAGGGGAGTTCCTTGTGATCTGAAAGGCGATCAGATCGTGCTGACCGACTGGGTGGCGGAGGATATTGCGGCCGGAGTGGGAGATCAGGTGCAGCTTCGTTACTACGTAGTCGGTGCGGGGAAACACCTCCAGGAGCGGACCGCGCAATTCACCGTAAGTGGGATTGTGCCTGTAGAGCGGATACGTGATCCCAGTCTGCTCCCGCCTTTTCCAGGGCTTGCCGATGTAGAGAACTGCAAAGATTGGAAGCCCGGAGTCCCGATCGATCTGAGCAGAATCCGCCGCAAGGACGAACTTTACTGGGACCGGTATCGGGGTACTCCGAAGGCGTTTATCTCTCTTGAGACCGGGCGTCGACTTTGGGCGAATCGATTCGGTTCGCTTACCGCGCTTCGATACAGCTCCGAAAAGGTTTCGCTGCAAGCGTTGAGCCGGTCTCTGCGGGAGGCGTTGGATTGCAGGGCCTTCGGCCTTTTCTTCCGCCCGGTACGCAGGCAAGCGCTTGCAGCCAGCGCTCAAGCCTTGGACTTCGGCCAGCTTTTCTTGGGATTGAGCTTTTTCTTGATAATCTCAGCGCTGCTTCTTGTAGGGCTTCTTTTTCTCTTGGGCGTAGAAAGACGCTCGGCTGAGATAGGCACCCTTCTTGCTGTGGGGTTTGGGAAACGGCAGGTGGGACGGGTGCTTTTCGGCGAGGGTACTCTGATTGGGGCTTTGGGATCCGTACTCGGCTGCGGAGGCGGAGTTCTTTACGGAATGGTACTGCTTCGAGCTCTCGCGACCTGGTGGCGCGGGGCCATGGGCACCGGGGAGCTGCGTTTCAACATAACGGGACAAAGCCTGCTTACCGGAGCGGCTGCGACGTTCGCTATGGCGACCTTCGCCATCTTCTTCGCCCTGCGCAGAGCAACGGCCAGGCAGGTGCGCGAGCTTCTTTCAGGAAGGCTCGGGATGTCTTGGAGGCGGCCGGGAAGAGCCGTTCTCGCCGCTGTTTCGGGAAGCGTACTGTGTTTGGCCGCTCTTGCGCTTGTGGCTGCAGCATTAGGCGGCAGTACACGCAGCCAAGTCGCACTGTTTTTCAGCTCCGGCGCCATGCTGCTTATCGGCGGCCTTGCCCTTGTTTACGCGTTTTTCCTGTACCTTGCGGGGCTCTCGAGGGAAACAAGGCTTTCGTTCGGAGCGCTTGCTCTCCGAAACGTGGTGCGCAGGCGGGGTCGCAGTTTGGCTGTCGTCGCGCTGCTTGCCTGCGGAACATTTCTTGTGATCGCCGTGGGGGCGAACCGCCATGATCCGAGGCGCAACAGCAGTCTCCCTTCCTCGGGAACCGGAGGCTTCGAGCTTTTCGGCGATAGTGTTTTTGAAGTGCCTGAGGATCTCAACTCGCCTTCGGGATACAAATCCTATGGACTTTCAGAGGGCGATCTGGAGGGCGTGTCCATTGTTTCGCTGCGGGTTAAGGAAGGTGAAGATGCAAGCTGCTTGAACCTTAACAGGGTTACCCAAGTGCAGCTTTTGGGAGTCCGCCCGGAGCAGCTCGCCGCCCGCGGATCATTTACGTTTGTCAGGGTCGTTGAGGGTGCCCCCCGAAACTGGTCTGTGCTTGAGCGCAGGGAAGAAGGAGACATCGTCCCTGCGGTGGGAGATGAACCCACCGTTGTATGGGGTCTGGGCAAAAAAGTGGGTGATCTCATACCTTACGTGGATGAGAAGGGACGGGCCTTTTCGATCAGGATTGTGGCCATTATCGCCCGTTCGGTTTTCCAAGGGAGTTTGCTGATATCGGAACGCGATTTCTTGGAGCGTTTCCCTTCGGTGGGCGGTTATCGTGTTTTTCTCGTGGATATCGAAGGCGGCCCGGAACGGGTCGCCGCCTGCCGCAGCAAACTGACGCAGGCTCTGAATCGAGCGGGTCTTGCGCTTGAGCCCGCCTGGAAGCGGCTCGCCCGATTCAATGTGGTTGAGGAGACCTACTTGACGATATTTCTGGCCCTGGGGATTTTGGGCATGTTGCTTGGAAGCGTCGGATTGGGAATCGTTGTGCTCCGGAACGCCTTGGAGCGAAGGGCTGAGCTTGCGCTGCTTGAAGCTGTGGGGTTCCTGCGCCGCAACCTGCTCCGGCTTCTTCTGTGGGAACACGGTTTTCTTGTCCTTCTCGGTGTGGGTACGGGGTTTGTAGCTGCGATTGTTGCTGTATTTCCCGCTGTGGTTGCGCCGGGAGGCGATACGGATCTTTGGACGGTCGTATGGGCCGTGCTCATACTGCTTGGGGGCGGCTTTGTTTGGACGCTTGTTGCTTGTTCGGCGGCACTTCACGGACGGCTTGTCGATGCGCTTCGGAATGAATAAACCCGCTGAGCAAGTAGGCGGCCTGGAGGCGATAGAGGGCCCGGGGGACGGCACGGGCTTGCTTCCCTACGTTGTAGGCCGGCCGAGGCCGCTCGCCGTCCCACCGATTCTTAAAGAAGTCTGCAGCGAGGAGCAATTCGTACTTCTTGAGACCGGTCGTGTTTTCGAGGAAGAGTGCGTTTCGTACCTCTTTGTCGAGCCGCTGGAAATACTCGAATCTTGGGGCCCGGAAGATGCACAGTTTTTGTGCCGGCGAGTTGAAGAAGCTCTTAACTGCGGGCTGTACGTGGCCGGGTGGTGGAGTTACGAATGGGGTTACGCGCTTGAAGAACGGCTCAACCGGCTGCTTTCGCAGAAGCGGCCTGAGGGTCCCCTGGTGCGGTTAGGCGTTTACAGCCATCCCGTAATATGGCGGCACGAAACCGGTTCCGGCAATGCGCGTGAAGCTGAAGAGGACGGCGACCCTGCTGAGGTGTGGGAAGGGCTGGGCGGCCTTGAACTCAACGTAAGCAAATCGCAATACCTTGAGGCCGTTTCGAGAATAAAGGACTGGATAAGGGCGGGTGAAACGTACCAGGTGAACTACACTTTGAAGGCGCGCTTTAAGTACCGCGGCGATCCCACCGGGCTTTACCTGGCGCTCAGGAGGCAGCAGGCTGTATCCTACGGAGCCATATTGAAGGAAGGTGAACGGTGGATCCTATGCCTTTCACCTGAGCTTTTTCTGCGGAGGGAAGGCCGGCGGATATGGTCGAAACCAATGAAGGGAACGGTGCGCCGCGGCCTTACCACCGGCCAAGATAAGCTTCTTGCCCGAGCGCTTGCAGCCGACGTGAAGTCGCGCGCGGAAAACGTCATGATCGTAGATCTTCTGAGGAACGATATCGGCAGGCTGGCGCTACCGGGCACTGTACATGTGCGGGACCTCTTCCAGGTGGAGCGTTACGATACTCTTTTTCAAATGGTTTCGCGAATCGAAGGAGTGCTCCGCGACGGCGTAACTTGGGGCGATCTGTTTAGAGCTCTTTTCCCCTGCGGGTCTGTTACAGGAGCACCCAAGATCCGCACCATGGAGCTGATAGCCGCCGTGGAGGCCGAACCCCGCGGCGTGTACACCGGTTCGATCGGCTTCTTGGCGCCCCGCGGCGGCGGAGTGCTCAATGTAGCCATTCGCACCTTGGTGCTTGAGCGTGGTTCCGGGCATCTGGGAATCGGCAGCGGAATTGTTGCTGATTCCGATCCTGAAGCCGAGTATGACGAGTGCCGCTTGAAGGCTCGTTTCGTTTCGGTGCGGCGGCCCCTCTTTCAGCTTGTAGAGACTCTGCGCTGGGAGGAGGACCGCGGCTTTTACCTTCTTGAGCGGCACCTTGCGCGAATGGCCGACTCGGCGCATTACTTTGACTTTCCTTTTGACCGGGAAGCGTGTCTGGAGGCCCTGAGAACTGCGGTTGAGCGTACCAGGAACGAGGCGGCAGGGGCCGGAGCCTCTGCCCTTATGGTTCGTTTGCTGCTTAACCAACGGGGGCGCTTTGAGGCCGAGGCGGTTGCTTTGCCGCACTCAGAGACTGCGGAGCCTGTCGGGGTGACGCTGAAGGAACGGGAAGTGGGGCCGCGCGAGGTTTTCCTTTATCACAAGACTACGCACCGTCCCTGGTACCGAAAGGCTTTGGAGGAGGCCGCGGCCGAGGGGTTTTTCGACGTGGTGTTCGTGGACCAGGCCGGACGGGTTATCGAAGGGGCGCGGAGCACGATTTTTGTGGAGCTTGAGCCGGGGGGAATCCTCTTGACCCCGCCTCTCCGGTTGGGCCTTCTGCCTGGAACTCTGCGTGCTGAGCTTATTGCAGAAGGCAGAGCGCGGGAAGGGGAGGTTACCGTTCAGATGCTCGATTCCGCGTACAGGGTCTATGTCGGAAATTCCGTGCGGGGGCTTCTTAGGTGCCGAGTTATTCAGAAAGAGCCGGTAAGTCGGCCCGGCTCAGAGGTTGACAAAGGCGGGGGGCATCGGTAGTATTATCGAACTGAACTGTGGAAGACCTGACGCGGGGTAGAGCAGCTGGAAGCTCGTCGGGCTCATAACCCGGAGGTCGCAGGTTCGAATCCTGCCCCCGCTACC
>CAZGYL010000432.1:0-4932 GCA_964529985.1 uncultured Planctomycetia bacterium
GCTTGCGGGGGCTAATTGTAGGAACGGGAAAGTCGTTTCTTGATGACGCACTAGAAACAAGGCCTCTTCGGGACCGCGCCCCGACCTGTAAAGCATACACGCAGCTCTTACCAAGCTGGCAGTAGTATCCAGAAGGCTTTACGAACTCGCGCGGCTCCGAAAGGCTCTTCCGTGACAAACACCCGTGGGCCGGTATGCCAAGCCGGCCGACGAAAAATTCAGCAACGAAAGGGGGACCGGAATGGCCAGTACCAGTGCAGAGCGTGATTTCCGTCTTCTTGTCCTTGATACCCTTCTTACTACTCCCCACAGGCGTTTCGAGGATATCGTCCCTTTTCATAAGGATCTGCTTGAGCGCGATCCTGAGTTCTACGGCCGCCTTGCCGTATGGTACCACCGTGAGGGGAGCGTACGGGATCACAAGGAGCTCTTTATTGCGTTACTTCTGACCAGCAAGTACCCGGAGCACCGCGAGGCCGGGTTCGTGCTCCTGCAGGACCTCCCTCCCTATCAGGTGGCAAGGGCCATTAGGTTTCTGAAGGAGCACATTCATTCGGTTCCGCGGATCGCCCGCTCTGCGGTTCTCCGGTATCTAAGGCGCCGGGAGCAGGACGAGCGCTTTTTCGATTCGGCGGCTCTCAGGGCCCGCAAGGCCCTTAAGTATCTTTATGCTACACTGCACGTGAAGCCCTCGGCGCGTGCGGATTCCGTTCTTTTCAAGGATAAGCCTCCCGAGGGCAGCCTTGCAGCCGTAATAAAGAGGCTTGCCAAGACCCCGAGAGCAGCGGACCAGGCGCGGATCATAGTGGAAAACGGGGTTCCCTATCCTGTTGCAGTCGGGGTGCTCAGCAAGATAACCCCGAGCGTACTTGCAGCCCTTGTCTCAACTATGAGCCCGCAGGAGGTGATAAACAACCTGCGTTCCCTTAAGAACAGGGGCGCGCTTGATTCTCCGGAGATAAGGAACATTATCGAGGAGAAGATCAGGCAGGCCAAGGCGGACTCGAGGGTGTCTCCTTTCAAAACCTCTCTGGCCAAGGTCCCGGACCTTGAGCCGGAGATTTCCCAGCTGCTTGATGAAGTGCTTGACGCTCAAGTTAAGAAGCACGGCCGCATTCGCAAGCCGACCGCGCTTCTGGTCGATAAGTCCGGCTCGATGGCGGATGCTATTGAGATCGGAAAGCTACTTGCAGCGCTGATTTCGGGTATCAGCGAGTCTGATCTTTTCGTCTATGCCTTCGACAACCTGGCCTATCCAATCGAGACTGCGGACAAGTCTGTTGCGGGTTGGGAGAATGCCTTCCGCAAGGTAAGGGCACACGGGACCACGAGCGTAGGGGGGGCTGTACAAATGCTCACCAAGCGTTCACAAATTGTAGAGCAGATGGTAATTGTGACCGACGAGAGGGAAAACACTGCTCCTTACTTCATTGATGCCTACGCGGCTTATCAGCGTCGTTTGCGCGCGAAGCCCACGGTAATCTTTCTGAAGATCGGCCATGCCGCAGACATTCTTGAATACAAGTGTCGCGAGCATCAGATACCGTATGAGGTCCTTAGGTTCAGAGGAGACTACTACGCTCTTCCGAACGTGGTACCGCTTCTTACAAGGCCCTCCCGTTCGGATCTCCTGCTTGAGATCCTCGCAACCGCTCTTCCAAAGCGGGAAGCTTTGCAGAGCGCGTGACAAGGACGTGATGCGGCCGACTTTTCGCCCGTTAGACGTGGCACAAACGATGAAGAGAAAGATTCTGAGAACCATAGAATCGCTTATCAGGCGTGAGGAGGCTTTCCGCCGGCAGCCTTTTCTGGCGCCCTCTGTCTGTGGCGGCAGAATCTGCGTGCGCATAGCCGGTGTTCTTCACAGGTTCAGGGTGCTTGATCCTGATTTCTCGGGGTGGGGAGTCTTCGAAGCCTGCAGCGAGGGTTTCGCGCGTCTTAAGCATCCGGCTTCACCGCAGCAAATAGAGCGCTACCTCTCGCAGCTTAAGCCGCTGGTTTTGATTCTATGCAGCCGGATCAACAACACCGATTTTTCGGCCTTACCGGCGAACCGATCGGACATGCGCCAGCGCTTCGGGCGCTCTCGAGCTGTCCTCGTCAGGCTTTGCGAAAACGTCCACCCTTTTGATCTGGTGGTTGCTCGAAGCGACGGCTGCAACTTTTGGTTCGAGGACATATATCCGAGTGCAGATCCTCGAATCGCCGAATACCTGAGGCGGGCTCTGCAGGTAAAGACTCCTACCCATTTCCTTTCGTTCCCACACCTGACACCTGAAATGCGCGCAGCCTATAGCAGCGTCCTTGCTGAGATTCTGAAGCAGCAACCCAGGGCGGAGAAGGTAACCCCTGCAGAGGCCGTCAGGCGTGCAGGAGGCACAGCCGACTATGTCGCCGATGAGGGTGACGAGTGGCTGGTCGAGTGGCGTTCGATGTTCAACCGTCGCTATTCGACGTGGGTACGCAAGGGCGATCTCACCGTGGAGAGCGCGGGAGTGTGTCTGAGCGGAATGGATGACCAGTTCGATCTCCAGTCGCTTGTAAGCGCAATAAACGAACTCCAAAAGGAAATTTGGTCTGCAAGGGTTCTATAGGTAAGGGGTCTTGCCCCACACCTATTTCTCGGAGGTCCGCAATGATGATCTTCTCTCACGAGCGCCTTTACAGAGGCGCCGAGCTTATGGCGCGCCTCGGAGATCTTGCTGTCACTGTGTGCGGAGCAGGAGCCTTGGGCGCTAACCTGGTTGAGAACTGTGTCCGGCAGGGATTCGCCCGCCTACACGTAATCGACAGGGACAGGGTGGAACAGCGGAACCTCTCCACCCAGCCCTACGGCAGGCGTTCGATCGGAAGGCCCAAGGCGCAGATTCTTTCCTACGATCTTTATAGAGCGCTTGGAGTGGAAATTAAGTACGAAGTGATCGAGCTCACAGCGGATAACGTCGAGCGCCTGCTTGCAAGAAGCGACGTTGTGGTCGACTGCTTCGACAACAAGCCGGCCCGCACAGCGGTCAAGGAGGCATGCCTTGCGCTTCGGGTTCCGTGCCTCCATGTAGGGCTGAGCGCAGGCTATGCAGAGGTTATTTGGAACGAAAACTACCGAGTGCCCGCCGGCACGCAGGAGGACCTCTGCGACTATCCCCTTGCCCGGAATACAGTTCTTCTAGCCGTTATCGCTGCAACCGAAGAACTCATTCGCTTTGCAAGGGGGCTTGCGCGCCGAAACGTCACAATCACCCTTGAGGACTTGACCGTAAGGCAGGTGGAACTTTAGGTGCGGGCGGCCTGCCGGGCCGCCCGCACCCCACCTGCTGCTCTCAGCGCTTCCCGAATTCCCTAATATCTCAGTAAGGCTGCGATTCGGCCAGCTTCTGCAAGCGAAGCTATCGGATCTACAAAGTCAACCGTGCCTCCCGTTCTTGAGATAAGCTCGCAGATTTCGTTGACAAGCTCGACCGCAAAGACCGAAGTCGACCCGCACCCCTCGCAGCGCTGAACTTCATACGGGTGAAGCCTCCCGCAGTTCCTGCAGCGTGATCCCGCAACCCTAAGATCCCTCTCCACCACCACAGCCTCAGCTCTTCCTGCTTCTGCAGCCTTGAGCACACCGACAAGCCCTGCAACACCCAAACCGCCTCTCAGGTACTCACCCCTTATCTTCTCCCACAGCTCCTTTTCCGAACGACGTTCCTCCTCGAAGAAGAGCTCCCAGATCTCAGCCTCAAGCGCTTTAGTGCCTTTGCCCAGATCAAAAGCCTTGGGATTCATAGTGATTCGGGCAAGATGATCAGGAAGGTTCTCCCTGATGACGTTCAGGATCTCCTTTCCTCCTACAAGCAAAACCCTGCGAAATCGGGCCTGCTTGGAAAGCCTTTCCAAGGCCTCCACTATTTCTCTTGCGTAAAGAAGGAGCTCCTTGTCGCGCCTTCTCTCATACCTTTGTTGAGACCAGCCGCCTTTCCTCACGTGGTTCTTGACATTGCCCGCTATCTGCTCTTCAGAGCCTGCGATCTTCGAGGCTACAAGAAATATGCGGGCCTTCTTGTTGTCCGCTACAACTACAGCCACGTTCTCATACTCGTCAAGAAATTCGGCAAGCGGCCTTACAAAAGGTGAAGAATCGATACACACAAAGTCTTCAATAGGCCCTGCAAGCGGTATCGCCTTGAGGTAATCAAGCGCCCAGCATACAAAAACGCAAAGCGAGCCTTTCTCCAACGGGTTTTCCTTAAGGTACTTGCGCAAAGTAGAGACATTCTGATCAAAGTGCTCCCTTTCACTCCTCTCAGGGCCTTCAGAAGAGAGCGATTTTCGGAGTCGATTCAAGGTGCCCTCAAGAGCAGGCACTGATTGCGGCCCGCGCAGATAAACGGAAAGGAAGGCCCTTTCAGGTGCATTAAGCTCTGAAAGTTCTCTCAAATCAGCTTCTGTAACCACGGCGCAGCTCCGTCTCGAAGGGTCCACACTCCGGACCGGCGATCCCAGCGGCATTGATAAACGTGCCGGCTGTCTGATATCCTGGATTCCACTTGGGACTGCTTTTCGGCAGTCCCCTTACACTATAGAGACCGAGGTTAGGTGATGAAAGACTTAAAAGGAAAGCTGTTACTGATTCTCTTCCTTGCAATTTCCATTGCCTCTGCAGGAGAAAGCGCCCGGCCGGCCTCCCGCAGCAAGCGCCCGCCGAACATCCTTCTGATTGTAAGCGATGACCAAGGCTACAGGGATCTGGGATGTTTCGGGGGCACCGTCGTTAAAACCCCTCACCTGGACGAGCTTGCAAAAGGCGGCGTGAGGCTTACGAGTTTCTACGTCACCTGGCCTGCCTGTACGCCCAGCCGAGGCAGCTTCCTTACCGGCCGCTACCCGCAGCGGAACGGCATGTACGATATGATCCGAAACGAGGCACCTGATTACGGCAAGAAGTACACC
>CAZGYL010000433.1:0-4929 GCA_964529985.1 uncultured Planctomycetia bacterium
GAGCGAATCTGGGATCCGTTATCGACCAGCCCAAAAGGGCTGCGGCGAAGGCCCGGTCCACCCCCTGCTGCGCGTAGACTTTTCCGTAGGACCCCGCAGGATCAAAGGTGAAAGTCGCCTGGACGGGCCTTTCTCCCAAGAGCGAGCCGGCGAGGAGGCCCAAATGGTATGACCCTGCGGTGTGGGAGCTTGAGGGTCCGCGCATGACGGGTCCAAGTACTTGGTTGAAGATACTGATTGCTTCCATAGCTGTCACCTGGTGCCTCGCCGTAGGGCTTGAAGACCATCCTCAGCCTCTTTGAGGAAGTTTTCAACCGCACTCGGCCCGTGCAGATCGACGGAAAATGCGGTACAAAGGAGATCTCTGCGGTAAGTTGCAGCGGAAGCAAAGTGCGTCCGGAACGAATCGCCTGAAGCAAGGAGCCGGCAATGGCGATACCTCGATCACAAATGTGGGCGGTGACTCGTTACCTGCTGCGCAATCGCCTTCAGGGGCGGAAGCGCTATCCACTGGTACTTATGCTCGAGCCGCTTTTCCGGTGCAACTTAAGTTGCGCGGGCTGCGGGAAAATACAATATCCGCCTGATATTCTGAAAAAGTCGCTTAGTGTGGAGAAATGTTTGGAAGCGGCCGACGAGTGCGGGGCTCCTGTGGTCAGTGTAGCCGGCGGGGAGCCGCTTCTTCACCCGCAGATAGGCGAGATCGTAGACGGGCTCATTTCACAGGGCAGATACGTTTACCTTTGTACGAACGCCCTTCTTCTTGCTGAAAAGTTGAGCCTTTTCAGGCCGAGCTCTTATCTTTCGATTTCAGTGCACTTGGACGGGCTTCGTGAAGAACACGACAAGTCGGTTTGCCGCGAAGGAGTTTTTGATAAAGCGGTTGAAGGGATCAAGGAAGCTGTGAAGCAGGGGTTCCGTGTAACCACCAATACTACTTTTTACAACACGCATGATCCGGACAGGGCGCGGGCCTTTTTCGATTTTGTCATGGATCTGGGCGTGGAGGGAATGATGATTTCGCCCGGTTATCCTTATGAGCGCGCGCCCGACCGGGAGCGTTTCCTCCACCGGCGGCAGACGGTTGAACTTTTCAGAAAGATACTTTACAACCCGAAGAAGACCTGGGTCTTCAACCAATCTCCGTTGTTCCTTGAATTTCTGGGCGGCATTCACGATTTCAACTGTACGCCGTGGGGAAACCCGACCTTCAACCTTTTCGGGTGGCAGAGACCGTGCTACCTGCTCGAAGAGGGATACGCCCGCAGTTTCAAAGAGCTTTTGGAAGAAACCGATTGGTCGGCGTACGGGCCTAAGAGTGGAAACCCCAAGTGCGAAGATTGCATGCTTCACTGCGGATTCGAGGCTACTGCCGTTCATTATACGTTTTCGAGTCTGCGGGGCTTCGCAAGAACTGTACGCGCCTTTTTTAAGGGGCCCTACATACCCCCTCCGGACGGTAAGAGCCTGGTCCCGCAAGCTGCACCTCAGCGGTGACCGTCCTCCAAAGGAAAGGTGATTCGTCATGCCCGGATCTAAGCAGTTTTTTCTCACCCTGACTCTGTTTTCCCTCTGTTTCGGTGTCATTCTTCATGCCGGCGATCAACCTCAATGGGGGGAGCGCTGGACCCGCAACATGGTATCCCCTGAACGCGGGCTGCCTGATCGATTCGATCCCCGAACCGGTGAGAATGTGAAATGGGTTGCTGATTTGGGAACCCAAACCCATTCGACGCCGGTTGTGGCCGGGGGGCTTGTTCTGATAGGGACCAATAACGCGCGCCCTCGGGACCCTAAGCACCGCGGCGACAGAGGGGTCCTTATGTGTTTCAGGGAGAGCGACGGGAAATTCCTCTGGCAGCTTGTGGTGCCGAAGCTTTCTGAAGACAGGTACCTTGATTGGCCGTACGTGGGAATGACCTCCCCGGCCACGGTGGACGGCGGCCGGATTTACATGGTTACAAACAGGGCCGAGGTCGTCTGTCTTGATCCCGAAGGGATGGCCGACGGCAACGACGGGCCCTACAAGGAGGAAGGCAGGCACATGGTGCCTGCGGGGGAAGAACCTCTTGAGCCCGGTCCCAAAGATGCCGACATCCTTTGGCTTTTCGACATGCGGGCGCGCTTGGGCGTCCACCCGCATGATTCGGCGCATTGCTCGATTTTGGTCGATGGCCCTTTCCTTTACGTATGCACCTCAAACGGGGTGGACCGCACGCACATTCACATTCCAAACCCTGAGGCCCCGAGCCTGATCGTACTTGAAAAAGCCACAGGCCGGCTGCTTGCAACCGACGATGCGCGGATCGGCCCGAATATCGTGCATTGCATGTGGTCCTCTCCCTCTTTGGGTGTTGCAGGAGGCAGGAGGCTTGTCTTTTTCGGGGGAGGAGACGGCATATGTTACGCTTTCGGGGCGTTTGAGCGCGTGCCTCCGCCGGGAAAAGTCCTGAAACTTCAGACCGTGTGGCGATTTGATTGCGATCCGACCGGGCCTCGCGGTGACCTTCCCCGCTGGCAGGACAACCGTACGGAAGGACCGAGCAACATAAGCGGAATGCCTGTTTTCCACCAAGGCCGAGTGTATGTGACGGCAGGCGGCGATGTTTGGCACGGAAAAAGAAAAGCGTGGCTTTATTGCATTGACGCCTCCGTGAAAACGAATGGACCCGAACCTGCGGATATCACCGAAAGGGGCAAGGTATGGGTATATTCGCTGAACCGCCACTGCCTTTCGACTCCTGCGGTTTGGGACGGTCTTGTTTTCATATGCGACCTCGGCCGGACGTTGCACTGTGTTGATGCCCGCACGGGCCGGCTTTACTGGACACATAGACTGCGCGGCGATATATGGGCTTCCCCTCTTGTTGCAGACGGAAAGGTATTCCTGGGCACGCGAGCGGGCGATTTTTGGATCTTTCGTGCAGCACCTCAAAAAGAAATACTTTGGACCGTTAGGCTCCACAGCCCGATAAGCGCAACTGCGGTTGCAGCGAACGGAACCCTTTACGTAGCCACCATGAAACAGCTTTTTGCGATTGCGGCCTCCAAGCTCAAGCCGAAGCGGTGATCCGTGAACCGATAGCGCTCAAAGCATGTCCTATTTGCGTGGCGTCTCTCGTACATAGGCGGCCGACAAAACCTACGCCGGCTGCCTTTCTGCGTGGCCCTAAAGTTCCTTGATCTCGATCTTGCGGAAACAAACAGGCGAGCCGTGGCCTGCAAAGCCGAAGTGACCACGCTTGCGGTTTCTGCCTTTGAATTTCTCAGGCTTGTACATGAATTTTTTAACCTTGCTCAGGTCGGCGTTCAGAATGAGCGTGCCGTTCAATTCGACTTTGATCGTCGATCCCTTCACGGTTACCTCTTCGTAGTTCCAAGTGCCTGCAGGCCGCAGATAACCGCGGTGGGCGGGCACCATACCGTAAGCGCTTCCGTGGTACTGCCTGGGGTCGAGGTGTTTGTAGCGCGGATGGGTGTTGTCAAGCACCTGGATTTCGCACATTCCCACATATGCGGTGTCGCCGTGCCCGGGGTAACGGATCGCAAGGCCGTTGTTGCCTCCGGGAGGCAACTTGAATTCAAAGCGCACGATAAAATCGCTGTACTCCTTGACCGTGTAGATCGTTCCGTAACGCGAGCAGATCGCCCCGTCCTTTATAAAGTTGCGCTTGACGGGACCCGCCCATCCCGTCCAATCTTTCCCGTTGAAAATAGGTACGAATCCCGGGCGCGGCGGCTTGTCAACTCCTCCGCGCCTCAAGATCTCGTTCGCTTCGTCCGGCGGTATGTCCCTGATGAAAATATTCCGCCACCTGATCTCGCCTCCGTGTGTTTGTAACTGTATGGGCCCTTTACGAGGCACTGGGCTCTTGCGGTCAAAGTAGTTTTCCAATCTGGCGTGGTCGACGACCCGTTTTCCGTTTAAGAAAACCGTCACTCGTTCGCCGACCATAATGATCCGAAACGAGTTCCATTGCCCGAAAGGTTTGTCAGCCAAAACAAGCGGATCTTTCCCCGGTGCTCCGGGGCTGTTGTTCCACAAACCGCCGGAACCTTTGTCCGCTCCCAACCGCCACTTGCCTCCCTCTTTGGTGTAGTCCCAAATCTGGACCTGAGGAATGCCTCTGAGGTAGATTCCGCTGTCCGCCTTGGGCACAGTTTTGTACTCGATGAGAAGCTCAAAGTCGCCGAATTCTTCTTCGGTTGTAGCATAAAGACCACGGCCATCGTTTACGAGCTCGCCGTTTTCCACCCGCCAGTGTTTGAGAAGATCTTCGCGGGATTTCTTCTTGTACGCCGCAAGTTCCTCGGGGCTCATCTTGTGAAGAAGACGCGGATCCTTTGTGGGCCAGCCGAACCAGCCGTCCAAGTTCTTGCCGTTGAAAAGGGCCCGGAAGCCCGGAGGAGGAACGTTCAATCGTTCTGCGGCTGCAGCGGGACCGGTAGCTTGAAACGCGGTGAATACGCAAAACACAGCGGAAAGGGCCAAGTTGCGCATAGCTTCTCCTCCTTCCTCAAAGAAGCCGGCTTGCAAAAATTGTTCGGCCTCCCGTATGGTAAACCCACGGAGGTCTTCCGGCGGTGGAAACCGCCGACTCCTCATTGTAGGAAATCGCAGAACCGCCGTCCATAGGTGCATTGCAGGGAGGCATCATGAGAAGCGTGCAATTTCTCAGTGCGTCGGTTACAGCCGCCCTTGTTGTTTGTTTGAGCGTGAACGCCGCTCTGCAACGTTGGAGCGATGATTTCGTGCGGTGCGGCGGAGGATTTTGGCAAAGCCGCATAAAGGTTGAATTGTGCAACCTTAAGGAGGTGCCTCTCACGGGATATTCGGCCGCTCTCAGGGTGGGCGGCGGAGAAAAGGAGCTTCCCCTTGAAGGGGTGAGGGTCGAGGAACTCAGAGTTTCAACTGCCGAGGGAGTTGAA
>CAZGYL010000434.1:0-4919 GCA_964529985.1 uncultured Planctomycetia bacterium
GGAATGAAATCTCCTAAAAAAAGTGCGGTAAAAGGCTCCGCCGGCTCACCTTCCACCGGTCTGCAAAAGCACGGGGCCACACCCATGTGAAGAATTTTAACATTCGCCGCACCAAGCGAAGAAGCACAAGCGGCCAAATCCTTTGAGACCGCCAATACAAGGTCCGCCCCCTGCAGCACCCATGCAGCAAGAGCGCCGAGAGCTCTGCTTCTTCTTGCGTAGACGGCCAGATCCGAGCCGTGAGCCCACACAGCAAGAGGCACTCCCTCCTTGCGGCTTGCAAGCAGAGCGGCCGGCCCCACAGGCAGAACCCAATGCGCAAGAAGCAGAACCGGCTCCGCGGCTCTTAGAGCTGCAAGAACCCGTCTTGTGCAGCTTACGAGGTACAGGAGGCCTCCAAGCGGATCCACTCCCCGGAGTTTCGGCCTTCCGAGAGGCTGTGGAAAGTGAATCACGCGGTTTGAACCTTTTCGGGGCGCACCGGTCGCCGGAGCCACCACCAGGGTTTGAAAACCACGGTTCTCGATCGCTTGGGTGAGCGAGCGAATAAAGGAGCCCGTTGCGGGATACCGGCGGCTAGGCCACGCCGCGGTCAGAACGACCAGGCTCTTTCCCATTCTCAGCTGTTGCACCTTCGCTCGGGTGCACCTCCCCGCTTGATTGCTCCTCAGCCGGCCGCTGCTCGATATCAATGCCGAAACGGTCTCGCAGGATGTCTACAAGTTCCCAAAAATTGCTTATCCGCCAGTCAGGCTCCGTAGCGCCCCGTTCCTCAGCGTGCCTCCCGCCGCGTACCACTTGAACCGTATACATTCCTATCCGGTTCGGCGGATCAATATCTGTAAGAGGATTATCGCCCACGTACATAGCTGAAGAAGGCTTGACGTTCAAGTCACTGCAAGCCCTCTGATAAAGCTTCTCATTGGGCTTACTAACCCCGAGCTGATCGGATATGAAGATGGCCTGGGGCGTGAGGTAAGGAACGATGCGCATGCGCACCAGCTTTTCAGCCTGCTTTTTCTCCAACCCGGCCGTAATGATTCCCCGGATAAGCTTGGTGCGGCTGAGGAGCTTAAGCACCTCGTAAGCGTCCTCAAAAGGCCTGAGGTATCGGAACTTGGTGTCGTGGTAGGCCGCGATACCGGCCGCTATGATCACAGCCGGATTAACGCCCCGATAAAGACGCCGCGGCAGGCGCAGGAGCAGTTTGTCGAAGTGGTACTCGTAATTCGAGGAAAACTCGCGCACAACCTCTTCAAGCTCTCTGAGGAGGTATTCGGGATCGGCCTTCAGTCCCACCTCTATCATGGCGCGGATGCTGTTACGCCGCGCCTGTTCGGCGAACTCGCTCGTTGAGTACAACGTGTCGTCGACGTCGAAGAAGATCGCCGTAAGCGGTGCCGTCACAGAGTCCTCCTGCGCCTCTACGCTCCCTAATTGTCCCCTTCGGGAGCAGGCGCGTCCAGCGTGCGGAGCGCCGCCCTTTCATAGCGAACGACCCGGGGGCGGCCCGGGTCGCTCTACATCTTTGAATGTCGACATGCCGTAAGGCAGATCTTGCGGGGTTTTACAGCCCGAACTTCTCGGCTTCCTCTCTGCGCAGGTCAATCAGCTGCGCGCTGACAAGGATAATGAGGCTGCGCTTTTCCTTAACTTCGGCCTTGCGCCTCACCAGCAGGTTCAGTATCGGAATCTGCCCGAGAATCGGGATCGTTGACACGTATTTCAGCTCATTCATACTGCGGAACCCGCCCAAAAGCACGGTCCCGCCGTTCGGCACGGTCACCGAGGTCCAAGTCCTCTGGATCGACATGCGCGGCAATCCGATCGGCACCTGCATGGCCGCAGCCATGACCGTTCCGAGGTTTATAAGGATCGTCGAGATAACGCCGCCGATCAGGGTTGCAAGCGTCGGCTGCACGTCGATCGTTATGTACTTGCGATCGGCGCTTACAGTGGGCCGCACGTCAAGCACTACACCCTCTTCGTTCACGCGGACGATCGGGTCCGCAACCTCGGTCAGGGTGTAGGTCGTACCGCCTGAGACAAGCTCGTAATCCGCTATGTAGGAACGCTGAGTGATGACCGACACGTACACGCGCTGCCCGTTGTGCGCGGTCACTTCAGGAGCCACCACCGAGCGGACATCGTTGTGTTCCTGAACCGCTCTGAGAATCGCTGAAACCTGGTACGGATCAACCATCATGTACTGGAGGCTCAGGCCGCTCAGGCCGCCGGGACCGCCGAAAACCCTGTCCCCGCGCACCAAGCTTGCAAAGCCGTCGAGAATATGCTGCATGCGGCCGACGAAATCAGGATTTTCGATACTCAGCCGTTCGGTGAAACCGGGATCCTGGCCGCCGGTGCGGCTGTCGGGAATCCGCGAGCTGTAGGTGCGGCGCCACGGGGTGTTGCGCTGGCCGAGGTTGCGGTAATCGATTCCAATGTCTTCAAGAAAATCGTCGCTTATGTCCACGAACCTGGCCCGCACCACCACAAAGAGGTCAGAATCCCGGCGCAGCTCCTGCAGAACGCGGCGCACCTTGGCGTGCAGCTCGGGGCTCGCCTCCACAAGAAGCTGATTCTGGTGGACGTCGATTGAAAACGGATCCTGCCATACATCGTCTCCGCCGGTTGAATCCTTGATCAGCTGCACCAGATCGTCAGGCCGGATTTGAGTCTCTTCTTCCTCCTCACCGAAGGTGAATGTCCCTCCTCCAGGACCACCGCCCCCGGCCTCCATTTCTTCTTCGTCCGGAGTACGTATGTCCAGTGTAGGACCGGGGAAGTTCCGCACTCGACTCAGGATATCGGTCACGTTGTAGATCTTGAAAACCGGCGTTCCGATCGCTTTTTCCTTAACGGTAATGACAAGCAGATTGTTGCGGAAAGTATAGGCCAGCCCCGTGTTCTCCATTATGAGCTCAAGCGCGTCCTTCAGAAGCGCATCGTTCAACCTCAATGTGACTTTCGTTTCTTCGGGATCGACGTCGCTGTCGATTTTTATGTTGATCTGCACGAGGCGTTTGATGAAATCTATGACCTCCGAAAGAGGCCTGTCGTCGAAATCCAGGTTGATCCGGACGGTGTTGAGCCGCCGCTTGATCTCCCGGATCTCAGGCGTTTCTTCAGCCGCGCTTACGGTGATCTCGGTAGGACGCTTTTGGACGACATCCTCCCAATAAGAGCTTTCAGGAAATTTGAAAGGCTCAACCTGCGGAGTCGCAGCCTCCTCGACATCGTCCAGCGTCCGTATCCTGTTGTACCGGTCTTCTTCTTTCAACTTCCGGGCCGAAACCCTTCCCTCCTGCTCCCTCGCTCTGCGCAAGAGGCCCAAGGCCTGCAGGTTGCGGGACTCGCGCGAAAGCACAGCTTCGCAAATCTGGATGCACTGCTTGAAATCCTGCTTCCTGTAGGCCTCCATGGCCCTCTCAAGAAGCGTCTTGACCTCTTCCTGCTGGATCTTTTTTCTGAAAGCCCGGTCCTGCTCAATGATTTTCTGGATCTGCCGCTGCTGCTCCTCTTTTGTCTGCTGGCGCCGCTTTGCAAGCAGATTCCGCACGTCTGCAAGCCGCGCTTCTATGCGCTCGCGCCGGTCGAGTACTTCACGCGACGGCGGGATCAGGGCCAACTGCGCCTGGGCCTGCTGGAGCCTGAACTGGGCCTCTTCAAGCCGCAGATCCGCCATTGCGCTCATGGCTTCGGCAACCAAGCGGTCGACCCGGTTAAGCCGCTCCTGAAGTGAAACGGCTTCCTCCTCTTCCATGCTTCGAATCAGTTGCTTCACCGTAGGGCGGCGCTGCCCGAGCAGAAACAGAACTTCGTCGAGCTTCTGCTGCGCTTCGGTGTGCTTCGGATAAGCGTCAAGCGCCCTGCGGTAAAGGTCGGCGGCCGCTTCGAGATCTCCCGCGCGCCTTTTGGCGTCGGCACGCTTGAGAAGATCGTCGGCCATCTGCTTGCGCAGCGCCTCTTCCCGCTTCATTTCGCTTATCACCCTCTCGGTCGCCGAGGAAGGTACCGGAGGCGTGGAGCGAACGATCTTGCCGGCCGGCGGCACCTCTCTCTTCGGTTTGGGCGCAGCTTTCCCGGCGACCGGGACCACCGGAGGCTTCAAAGCTCCGGGGGGCGCTTTTTTCTTCTGGAGAGCTTCAAGCTCCTTAACGAGCTTGTCCAGCTCAGCCCGCTTGCGCGCAAGCTCCTCATCACTTGCCGGCGCAGCTGCGGCCGCTGCAGCAGGCTCTGAGACCGAAGGAGCGGCGCTGTCCGCAGCTGGACCGCTCCGGCCCGGGGCCATGCAGCCTGCACCGACAAGAAGCAAAACCCACAGCAGCGTGGCGTTAGTCCTTCTCATGCCCATCTCCTTTTTCATGCTTCGCACGTTCGAGTCGATCGTCATAATCGTCCTCCACTCCGGGTCCTTCACTGAATCGGGATCTCCGGAACGGCGATGCGAATGTCCGTCAAACCGAGACCGTTACAAATATCAATGAGCCTGGCGACGTGCTTCCACGGCACGTCGCGCCCGAAGTCCAAATAAACCGGCAAAGTGCTCTCACCGGGCTCCTTGCTCTCATACTTCGTTTTCTGCGCCTGCAGGAAGGCCTCGATCCGCTCGTAGTCGGGCCAGTTCTCATCGCGCCCGGTCTGTGGATCGAAAACGCGCTTCCCTGGAAACGCGGAGAAGCCTTCCTCGGAGGCGGGGTCTTCGTGGTAGCAAACAACTCCTTCTCCCCGCCTCTCAAGCGCAATACGCACTGCAAAGCCGAAGTCGCCGTCGCCGCGGCCTCCTTTGGGAAGCCAAGTCCTAAGCACCCCCTCAGGCTCGGGGAACTCGGTGGCGCAAAGGAAAAATACAAGGAGCAGAAAGACCACGTCGATCATCGACGCCAGCCTGAGCTCGTAAGGCCCGTTGCCGGCTC
>CAZGYL010000435.1:0-4918 GCA_964529985.1 uncultured Planctomycetia bacterium
TCAGCCTGCCTTGCGGTGTGTCGGAAGGAGGTGACCAGGCTTTTCGGCTTTGGAGCCACGCAAGTAGATTCTTGAAATAGGGCTTGCGGGTCGTGTGGATCTCCCTTTTTATTTCCCCAAGCTCCTTGAGCCGGAAGTGGAGGCGCGGTCTATCGGTTGTGAATGCAATAGGTTGGGGGGCGAGCGTTCCGCCGCGCAAGGGAGCGGCACCTGCAAAAGCGGTGATCAAAAGGAGCAGGTATGACATTTCCGACCTCGCTTCCGCGGACTCATCGTATTGAGGGGGGCAGCGGAAGGCCTTTCTGGGCGAGCTTCACGCGATAAAGATCAGTGCGGGCTGTTACGAAAATCGTTTTGAGTTCAGGGCCGCCGAAGCATACGTTTGCAGGCAGGCGCGGTATTTCGATGATCCCGAGCAGAGCACCTTTCGGAGAAAAGACCCAAATACCTGCGGGTCCTGTTACGTACAGTCTGCCGGCGGCATCAACCGCCATTCCGTCGGGCCCCCCGGTCAGACGACAAAGTACCCGGCCTTTTCCTATAGAGCCGTTGCGTTTCAAAGGGTAAGCAACGACGCAGTCCGCGCCGTTGTCGGCCACGTAAAGCGTTCGGCTGTCCGGGCTCACGGCGATTCCGTTGGGTTTTTTCAAGTCTGTAATAAGCCGGGTAAGGGTACCGTCCGGATCGATCCGCCAGACGGCTTCAACGTCCATTTCCATATCGTGCCGGCTGCCGTACCTCGGGTCGGTGAAGTAGATTCTTCCTGAGGAATCAAGCGCAAGGTCATTGGGACTGTTCAGGCGCTTGCCTTTCCACTCCGCGGCTAAAACCGTTATGGATCCGTCTTTCTCGGTGCGGGTGACGCGGCGGGCCCGGCCTTCGCAGGCGATCAGCCGGCCCTGGTGGTCGAAGGCAAGGCCGTTTGCACCACCCGAGTTGCTTCGAAAGACCGTTATTCTGCCCGACTTGTCCATGCGCAGGATTTGGTTGCGCGGAATGTCGGAAAAGAAAAGCTCTCCCTCCGGGCTCCAGGCCGGTCCTTCCGTGAATGCGAATCCGCTTTGGATCAATGAGGCTGTTTCACACGGCGGCTGAATCGTTGTGAAATCCGCTGCAAAGAGAAGAAGCGTAAGGAACATGGAACCTCCTCGCTTACAAGTTCTTGGTTTCCGACACCTGTAACACCTCTAAGGCATCGTAGGGCTCCTGTATGCCGCGCGTAAAGAGCTCGGGCGGCGGGGAACAATAAAAAAACCGGCGGGACAACCGCCGGTCCAACCAGCCTTTCCTGCGTCTCAGTCGGCCACCTTGAACTTGCCGTTTGTAGCCTGAGCCAAGCGCCTCAGCACTGAAGCACCCCGCTCCCAATCCGCACCGGACTTCTGCCCGGTGTAAATCGTATTGATGGGAATCCTCAAGACGTTGTGAGCCATTATCTGCTGAAACACCCGATCGGGCTGTTCCTCGGATCCATTGCATTGCGCCCGGCCGTCGGCCACAAGGATACAAGTGCGGTGCTCGTTGTTTGTTTTGTTTGCGATTGCCAGGAGTTGAAGCATTCCCGGTACGATGCAGGAGTCGGAGCCGGGGTGATTGGCGGTCCTCATGCTGCTTACAAAAGCGATCGCACGTGCCTTGCCGGCGGCATCCATCTTAAGAGGGGGATCACCGATCAAGTCCGACCTTCCCATTGCGGACTTGTGATCAAAGAAAAGCACGGTGCAGACAGAGCGATTGGACATGGCCTGGATGGCCTTGAGGGTTTCACGGTTGCGGACCTGCCATTTAGGCTGCCCCGAGCTTGTGTTGGCACCCATACTGTCGGACTTGTCGAGGCAGAAGAAGAAGGCATCACCCTCATATTCCTCGTTGTAGAACTCAATTATTTCAGGGGTGTCCTCTTCCTCTTCCGTCATGGCGAAGCCGTCGGGCAGATCCAGGAAACGACCGCCGAAACCAGGAACCCCGGATCCTCCGCCCGCAGCCGCTGAAAAAATGTGACCCGGTACAGTCAGGAGTCCCGCAGCAGCAATCGCAATTAAGAGCCACCTCATGATACACCTCTCATTTCTTCAAGCTCCTGAGGCTCGGCTCCGGAACCCCCGGAGCCTGGCCGACCGTTCTCCTTTACAGCCTCCATTATAATAGACGCTGCGCCGGGTCGAACCTTGCACAAAAAGCAGAAACAGGCGCGTCCGCTTAAGTTGTTGATTGAACGCGAGTTGTGGCATTCGGCCGTTCCGCCTTTCTTCCACCGGCCCTGTGCCGGAGACCGCGCGGCGAACGGGCGACCGGAATTCGGCCTTCCAAGGGTCTTGATGTTCCCTGCCTTCTTGCTTATCTTTCCCCTGCGGTTTCCTGAGCAAAGTCCGGGGAGCGGACGCCTCTCCCGGACCCGGGGGTGGGGAGCTTGAAGCCTGTGGCAATGAGAGTTCAGCCGGACCGAGAGCCTCGGCTTCTAACTTGAGAGGGGGCTTCATGCCGGAGGAGACACGAAGAAGTTTTATAGGCAGATACGCCGTGACGCTGCCTCTTCTCGGATCGGCGTTCCTCTTTCTCCGCAATATCTTTTTGTATCTTTTCCCGCAAAAACACCGGAAGACTTTCCATAAGTATCTGGTGGGGAAAACCGGGGAGGTACCGCCGGGCGGCGCCGCGCAACTTTCCATAGGCGGGGAGACCGTTTTCTTGGTTCACCTTCCGGAGGGATTCAAAGTCTTCTCCGCAGTTTGCACGCACCTGGGTTGCCTTGTGAAATGGCAGCCGGACAGAGAACGGTTTTTCTGCCCGTGTCACCGAGGGGTTTTTGACAAGAGCGGTGCCGTTGTAGCGGGTCCTCCACCCGCGCCTTTGAGGCAATACCCGGTTACGGTTGAAGGCGACCGGATCTATGTCTCTGTGGAAGACAAGACAAGGAGCCCGTGGGCATGAGCTGGAAGAGCTGGCTCTTGGAGAGGTTTCCCGTAAACTACGAAAAGTTCGTTGATATTACGGAAAAGCTCTTTATCAAAGAGCCGATTCCGACGCATATGAAGAAGTGGCTTCTTTGCATGGGAGCCACCCCGCTTATTCTTTTCGGGATCCAGGTCTTCACCGGCTTGTTGCTTGTTTTCTACTTTGTTCCTTCTCCGGATATGGCGTACGAAAGCGTGCGCCACATAACGGAGGACGTGCGGCTCGGATTCTGGATCCGCGGGCTCCACAGGTGGGGCGCGAATCTGATGATCATCTCGCTTCTGCTCCACATAGTGCGCGTCTTCTTCACGCATGCATACCGCAAGCCGCGGGAAATCAATTGGATCATTGGGGTGGCGCTTTTCTTCCTTACGCTTGCCATATCTTTTACCGGATACTCGTTGACCTACAACCAGCTTTCATACTGGGCGACCACCGTGGGGACGAACATGGTGAAGGAGATTCCCCTGGTGGGCGACTTGGTTCTGCACTTCCTGCGGGGCGGCGATGTCGTCAATGCAAACACCCTGACCCGGTTTTACGCAATGCACGTAATGATACTGCCGGCCGCCCTCGGGGTTCTTGTTTTTCTGCACATACTTGTGCTTCGGCTTCACGGGGTTTCGATTCCCGAAGGCTTCGAGGAGAAGTATTACTCCTTTTATCCACATCACTTCTTTAAGATCGTGCTTGCGGCCCTTTTCCTTCTTTGTTTCATGAGCGCCCTTACGGTGATTCTCCCTCCCGGTCTGGGCGTGCCCGCCGATCCATCGGTCACGCCCGCCCATATCAAGCCCGAGTGGTACTTTTACCCGACATTCGCCACTCTGAAACTCGTTCCCCTCAAGGTGGGAATCTACGGCACCGGTGCGCTCATGCTGGTGTTCACTTTTTGGCCTTTTATCGAGCCCGTGTTGGGTGCGGATCGAAGAAGGCGGAACTTTTTAAGCTGGGTGATCGGAGCTGCGGGGCTTCTCGCAGCCGTGGCGTTGACTCTCTGGCAGGCTTTCAGTTCATAGGTGCTGAGTATGGACAGTGTCAAAGCGCAACAGCTGCTTATCGGCGTTTTCAGTGTGCTTCTTATTGTGGCCCTTCTTATCGTGGCCGCCGTCGAAATGCAAAAGACGCGGCGTTTCGAACCGGAGATCGAGATAAGCGCGGTCACCTCGAAGTGTATCACTTGCCACGAGAAGCAAGGCGTCGCTCCGGGGGTCATCGCTCAATGGAAGGCAAGCCGTCATGCGGTGACCGGCACGGGCTGCTACGAGTGTCACGAGGCTGAGGAGGGAGACTTCGATTACTTCCTGTGCCCTGAAAGCGATCTTCCTGTAGCGCGGCACCCCACGCCCAAAGATTGCGCCAAATGCCACGAGACGCAGGTTGAGGAATTCGCCCGATCCAAGCATGCCGTCGCCCAAGTCATGATGGCGCTTAAGGGAGCTGACAGGAATCTTTTCGAACCGACTTTGGCTACAAAGCATGGTTGCGAGCAGTGCCATAACATAGGCAACTACTGGCCTGATCAGAGTGTCGGAGAGTGCGATGCCTGCCACTCGAAGCACAGGTTTTCCCTCGTTCAGGCGCGCAAACCCGAAACCTGCGGAGAATGCCATATCGGGCCCGATCACCCTCATATAGAGATCTACTTGGAGTCCAAGCACGGGAATCTGTACACGGCGCACGGGGGAACCTGGAACTGGAACTATCCCTCCGGAGACCCTGTTCCTTTTGAGGCGCCCACATGTGCGACATGCCATATGAGCGCCACCCGCACGAGCGGGAAAGCCACACACAATGTCAGCGAACGGCTTGCTTGGGAAAGTCAGGCGCCTCTGTCCGTACGGACGCAGCCTTTCTGGGGCGGGAAGACGTGGGAGCAGAAACGGGAGGCAATGGCGGGTGTCTGTTACCAGTGCCATGCTCGTTCGTTTGCAGACAGATACCTGCTTGTGGCGGATCTTGT
>CAZGYL010000436.1:0-4917 GCA_964529985.1 uncultured Planctomycetia bacterium
TCGTTGATATCAGCAGCGTCCTGGCATCTGAGCTCAGCGCCTCCGAACAAGAAACCCAAGCAGGCTACAGCATCTCCAATGTCAGCCTTGCCGTCGGCATTGACATCCCCTCTCACGAACCGGCCAGGCTCCTTAGCAAAGGGATTACGGACAAGATACAGCCTTCCGTTTGCAACCGGACCGGGCGGCCATGCGTAATCGGCTTCAACGGCAAAAAGCCCGGGGCCTCCCGGCACCGGAATATAAAGCGCTGAACTCCCGAATCGATCGTCGGCTTCGGGTCCGCGTAACGCCGCAGCGAGGTCGCCTGGCGGATTGTGAAAATCAATTTCCCCAGACAAAGTTTTCGGTGCGCGGAGCACCCATAAGGTACCAAGCCTGCCCTCGCCGTGCTTGCCCGGCCCTGGTGCGCTTATAGCTAGATCTGTAACTCCATCGGCATCGAAATCTCCGGACACTACCGCTGTCCCAAGCCCGGTCCACTGTCCGCTGTGACGCATCAACAGCCCGAAAGTCTTTATGCTATCGGGAAGCAAGGTCTTTGTCTGTAAGCTTTCGGTAAGGCTTGGACCGCCTGCAAAAACCGCCGCCACACCGCTTGAAAAACCTGCGTTAGGATCCGCAAGAAGCAGATCATCTGTGCCATCTCCGGTTATATCTCCAATACGCCGGCACCTGAATCCGGAGCTGAAAGTTTTATTTTCTATCCGCCATGCGAGCTGTGAGCTCTCAAGTTCGCTTATCGAATAGAGGCCCGGGGGTAACCCGCCTTTAACTATATAAAGCCAGCGACTCCGAGGCCTGAGCACGAGCTCCTCACAGCCATCGCCGTTGATGTCGCCGCAAAAACTCACAGACTCGCCGAAGAAGTCATCTTCGGCGCCCGGCTCTATCCTTACACCGGGTACAGAGGATCCGATTTCTTCAGTTGACACTCTTTGCAAAATCTGCCTGGTTCCAAACAGTACGAAGACCGGGAGAGAACCACCACCTATCCCCAAGGCCGTATCGGTAAGGCCATCGCCGTTAAAATCGCCTGCGCTCATTCGGAGTAGACCGAATCGCCCGGGGCTTCCAAATGTGTTGGTAATGGAAGTATTTTGCACAGTAAGAAGGAGTCCCTCCAAATCTTGAAAGACACCCTCCGGCATTCCATACAGAATAAAGGCGCGACCGACAACACTCGGCCCCAAAGGGAAGTAAGGATCGACGACGCCCACGTCGTAAATTCCGTCTCCGTTAACATCTCCCAGACCGTAAAATGAAAACGCAGCAGGCCATTCTGTCCCCGGAGTTTCGGGTAGTGCCAGGGTTCCGTACTGTCCTTCCAGATCCTCAATCCGGACTTCGCCAGAGATGTCAGCCACATTGTCTATCCAGACCCACGCACGCCTATAAAATGAGAGTCCGGCTCCAGCACGTTGGACGTTCAAAGTCTCCACGAGCAGATCAGGTATACCGTCGCCGCTCATGTCCCCTGCGGCAACGGGTTTAACGGTCCCCCAAACATCGGTATCCCGAGGGAAAATAGTGGCTTGCAGCAACTTTGCGCTGTCGAACTCAACCCGGTCGATCGTATAGCGGAACCCTGCAGTTAGCGAAGCCGATAAATCTGTCGACCGAACCTGTACATCAACTGTCCCGAACCCATCACCCTTGGGGGTTCTTACAATGATCTCACCGGGGCCTGTTACGGAAACTGAAGGAGCTTCTTTCTTGCCGAAGTAAACCCTGATTTCATGGGTGAACCCCGTGCCGTAGATATGAACTTCCGTCCCTCCCGTGATAGGTCCCCATTGGGGTTCAACGTAAAAAACCTGAAGCGGCATGCCTTCCCGCACCCCGAACACGACGTACGCCACACTAAGCTCGGGGTTCTCGGCTTCCTGAAAATCCGGAGCACTCAGGAGGAGGTCCGGGACAGAGTCTCCGTTGAAGTCGCCGGCCCGAGCAAGATTCTTGCCCACAAAGTCTTGCACATCGGCCCCCACAGCAATAATTTCAGGCTCACCCACAAGGGGATGGAGCTCTGAAGCAGTTTGGGCTCCGCGGAATACCAGCACCGCCCCTTTGCCACCTTCAAAGCCCGGCGCCCCGACTGCCAGATCGCTCCTTCCATCCCCATCAATGTCTCCGAGGTACGACACCATGTACCCGAAGCTGCCATATTCGCGGTTGACCTCGACCTTCCAGACATTCGCAGGAACTGAAAGATCCAAGGTCGGCGGGAGGTCAGGGCTGCCGGGTATGACAACCACACGTCCGAAATCATAACTGATCTTCGTGTCTCCTTGACCCAGAACAACGTCACAGAGGCCGTCGCCGTTCAAATCGCCGTCGACCGTCACCGAACCCAATCCCGGCACTTCTACCGAAGTACAGACAGCGTCGCCCAATACGGTCACCCCGTGAGGAGAAAGGTTGTCGCTTTTCAAGAACGCGGGTAATTCCTTTGAGCCGTAAACAATATAAAGACGCGCGGGTATCATGGGCTGGAAATAAAAGTCGGCGTAAACAACAATGTCAGGAAATCCGTCTCCGTTTACGTCGCCGTTACCTGCAACGCTCCTGCCCAAGCCCTCTCCCACAAGGGATCCTTCAAGAACCAAGGCTTGGTCGGGCATTGGGCTTACTAAATCAACACTTTCGCCAAGATAGGTAGAACCGAAGATCACAATGGCGCGACCGACACTTTTCCCCTCATTTTTGAAAAACGGCAAGCCAATAATAAAGTCGTTGAAGCCGTCCCCGTTGAAATCGCCTGCCGGCTTTACTTCGGAAACTTGGAGGCTGTTTCCTTGGGACCGGCCGGAGAGCTCCGTGAAATCAAAAAAGTCGACTATACGACCGGTGGGTACCTCTCCGGGGAAATCGGCTGCGCCGTAGATTAGCAGTGCGCCTTGGTCACTATTGGAAATCACAAAATCACAATACCCATCGCTGTTTATGTCCCCGACCACTCCGCAAGGGCCACCGTAACCCCAAATAATGCTTACGGTCTCTCCGGGGTCTCCCGGCAAAAAATCGCCACCCCAACCACGGCGCCCGAATAGGATAAGTGTACAAGCCTTGTCAGAGTTAGCGATACGATTCAACCCGTACGGGCATGCGATAAGCACGTCGTCAAATCCATCCCCGTTTATATCACCCGCCCCGCCCAAAAATTGCCCGAGCGTGTTGCCGGCGAAAAACTCGGTGATTCTCAAGAAGCCTTTCGCCGGGCCGTCTAGATTGATTTTAAGTCCAGCAACCACGGTCTCTATACTCGTTGTAGAGACCACGACGACGCTTAAGAGAACACCGCTCATTTTATGCGACATCGGTCCTCCCTTAAATTCGGGCTGTAGAAAGCTCACGGGGTGGGCTTAACCCACCCCGTGAGCTCACGTTCAATCGGCGAAGATGTAAGTGCCCACGGTAACGTGGTGGTCGCCTACGCGGTAAACCTTTAGCACGCTTGAAGCGTCCTGATCGGTATTACTGAGCTGGACGTGTACGTGCAGCGTGTGGCTCCCGGTACTTATAGAGCTCCAGTAAGCCGGATTGGTGTCTATAGCCTGGTAGGCCGATTCGTTGTCCAGCTTCACCCATACCGACACGTTGCTGGATACTGACTCCTTGAAGACCATGAGCGCCCCGGAGCTCACGAATGAGAAATCGATGTCGTAATCAGCTACCTTCGCATTGCCATAGCTCGTAGCGGTCACGCATTGATCCCATTCGTCTATTCCCCAATTGCTGCAGTCACCGGCACGGGCACCCGAGGCCTCCCAAAGAAACGCAGCCGCGGCGATGGCAACAAAAAGCAGGAACACTACAGCTGTATGAAACGTGGTCCTCATAACAACACCTCCTTTCAAGATCCACCTTCGCGAGTAACGACGCCCTTTGGGGTACTACGACGGTACAAAAGAAGGTTGCGTAAGGAGGTGCTCTCGCCCTTCTCGGGGGGGGGCAATCCCATCGCGACGCCAGCACTATAGGCGCCTACTCTGACTAACCATACAAAGCCCGAGGTGCGCAAAACCATCCGTATTCTCCGGCTTTTCGTCACCTTATGAGACTTGATATTAACGCCGCCTCCCAGGCATGTCAAGGTTTTTTCACTAGTGCACTGGGCTCCTCTTCTGAAGGTCCTCGTGGGGCATTTGTCGTTCATTTGGCACAGGCGAAGGGTGCCGAAAGTACAGCTAGAGGACTTCCCGGTGTGGGAAACCCGCATTCCTTGTGGGGCCGTCCCCCTCGGGGTAAAGGATCGTCAAGTGGGCTGGGTGCAACCCCGAGTGCCATATCTATACCCTCCTAAAGATGAAACGATCTTAACCGGGCCAAACTAAATGGGACTGCTGTAGGAGCCGCGCATCCCTAAAAGGAGGCGAACACGCTCATTTTGTCCACTGCAGCACATTGGACTTCCCGGGAAAGAGGCTTTTGCAGCCGCTCGTGGGCTAAAACAACTTCTTTTGGCTTGGGTCGCAACGTACGCAGCGTGTCCGCAGTGCGAAGTATCGGGAAGGGTGGAGCCTCCTGGGAACTGAGCACAGGGAGAACGGACAGTCGAAAGATATCCGCGTGGAAGGATGCGCACTTCTTCAAGATAAAAACGCCTCACGCACAACGACAAAATGGCTTTGTCGAGCTGCAGAGAGGTCACAAAGCGGGGCCGCCGGCCTTCGGTCGTTCCTACTTGAAGCAGGCGATCGTGCCGTCAAGGAGGACAAGGAGAATCCTCCCCTTGCGATCAATGGCAAGACTGCCGGGCAGAGCCGGGCCCGGGAGATTCGCACTTACTGCTCTTTTTCCGTTTTCCCTATCAAGTATCCAAATTTGCCATACTGAGAAGCGGCTCCGCTGTCTCGGCCGCTCACTTACGCCCACCACCCAATCGGGTGTCAGAGCCAGCGCAACCGTATCGGA
>CAZGYL010000437.1:0-4909 GCA_964529985.1 uncultured Planctomycetia bacterium
GCGCTTCCTTAAGCACTTCAACGGCTGTAGGGGCATCTTGAGCATAGAGGTCGGCCTTGATTTCCCGGGCGAACTCCTCGGTAACAGGCGCGCCGCCGACGATGATCTTACCTTGGTAGCCTTTGGAGCGAAGCAACTCCACGGTGGCCCTCATATTGTCCATGGTTGTTGTAAGCAACGCGGACATGCCGACCACATCAGCGCTGTGCTGTTGAGCTGTTTCGAGAAACTGCTCGGGGCTCACGTCCACCGTCAAATCGATGATCTTGAATCCGTGGCCCCGGAGCATGGCGGCGACCAGATTTTTTCCGATATCGTGGAGATCCTCCTTGACGGTGCCGATGACCACCGTAGCCCGGGGTTTGAATCCCCGCGCTTCCAGCCGCTCGTTGATGAAGCCCATCGCCTCGTTGAGGGCCCTCTCGGAGAGAAGCACCTGGGGGATGTAAAATTCCTCACCCTTGAATTTCTCACTCACCACTTCCATTCCCGGGATAAGGCCCTGGGTGAGGATGGTCTCGGGCTCAACGCCCTCCCCGAGAGCTTTGGGCACCAACTCGCGTATTTTCCGATTGTCACCGGTCACAATACAGTCGGCGATTTGGCGAAGCAGTTCTTCAGCCATAATACCTCCCGTGTTACAAAAAAAGCCGTCAAGATCTTACCACAACGGGCCGGCGCGGGGCAACGGGTGCCATGCCCTTCTTTGTGGCCGGTTGAGGCGGGCGGCGCCTTTCCGGGGGATTAGGCTTACAGGTGGCGGTACACCTGAATGGTTATGTCGTCTTCTACTGAGAAGCCCTCTTCATTGACCGCCTTAAGAATGGTCTCCACAGCGCGCTTGGCCCTGAGAGCCGCCAGTTTGCGGTTTACCAGAGTCTGCTCCAGGCGGGCCGATCCGAAGAGCTCATCCCCTGAGCGCTTTCGGGCTTCCGTGAGGCCGTCTGTGTAAAAAACCAGGCAATCGCCCTGCTTGATCGCAAGTTCATGGGTTTGGTAGGGACAGGGCGCTATATTCAGCAGCAAGTCGCTTTGCTTGACCGGGGTGGCCCGGTCGTCCCGGATAAGGTACGGGGGCGTGTGCCCCGCGTTCGTAAACAGGAATCGATCTTCCTTCAGATCGATGACGCCGTACAGAAGGGAAACGAACCGATCGTCGGGAAACTCGTTTTCGAGCATGTACTCGTTGATCGCTCCTGCAAACGCCGCAGGATCTTCAGGCCGCTTGATGGTGGGAATGAAGTCGACTATGGCCTGGCGAATGCGGGAGGCTTCCTCGTCATGCCCCGACACATCGAAAATCAAAAGCGCCCGCCGGTACTTGTCGATTTTCGTGAATGCGCACCAGTCGCCGCCCCCCAGATCGCTTCTGCAGCTTGCGCGATACTCATTGTAGCACGAGTCGGTGATCAGCCGTGGAACAATCTCAAGGGGCACGTCGGTGGTTGCGACAACGCGCCTCAAGCGCTCCGTAAGGATTTCTTCGATTATGAGGAAGCGCTCTCCCCCGTCTTTAAGGGCGAAGAACGCATCGGCGACGCCCAGTGCAAGCACTTCAGGGGTCAAATCGCTTGACGGTTCCAAATAGTAGATGAAACGGCTTCGGTCGATCAGTCCTACTATATGGGGATCTACATTTTGCTGCTTCAACCACAAGAGCACCTGTTGGTACGATTGTGCCAGGCGCTTGCGAAACGAGGGGCTCGGCCGATCAGACAAGAGGTTCCGTTTTATAACAAGCAGGTTCTCCCGCTCGTGTTCTTTCAATGCGTAAATCAAAGCGGACTTGGCCAACAGGAAGAGCTCTTCTTCGGTCAGCTGGAGGCCTTGCCCGAATGCTTGAGTGGCGACGGTGGCCTGGGCCACGCGATCGCCCCGATTTGCCCGTCCTTCTTCCTGAACCTTTCCCAGTTGAGAGAGAACCTGGCGCGGCTTAAGTTCGCGGTAAAGATCGCTGACTACGTTTCGAATCGTTTCGTCGAACTCACCTGAAGCAACAGCTTCGATGCCGCGTGCTTGGACGGCTGGGAAGATCTTATCTCTTATCGCCGAACAAGCCACCCCCACTTTCTGGGAAGGATTAACGGGTCGTGCCGCAACAGTTTGGGCGACAGTCGGCTCAGGATCAGGCGGAGGCGGAGGTGGCTCAGGCTGCGTATCCTGCCCGGAACTTTCTTCCTGCAGATCCGGTGCCGGTGGGGATTCGGTTTGAGCCTGAACCTCGGGTGCTTGCGCTTCCTCTGCAAGAGGCGGAGGCTCGGGAGGTTCAGGTATCTCAAGCTCCGCTTCAGCCCCGGAGCCCACCGGTTGGACCACTGCAACCTGTTCTGTCGCGGGCCCGGCTTGCTCTACATGTTGTTCCTCTTCGATTTTTGTTTGATCGGCTTCGGGTGCTTCCTGGTGGTCCTTTTTAGGAACAGGCTGTATGAGACCTGCAGCGATCAGGACCGAGGCCACCTGCGGGGTCATACGGTGCGGCAAGTCCTCCTTTTCAGTGCGCACGTACTTATTGAGGAACTTCAGGAGCTCTTGGAGGGTAAAGCCCAACCCGGAGCGGCATACAAGGATTGCTCCCGGCACTTTTTCAAAGGTAAGCAAGCCGTGTTTGCGGTCAAAATAGAGGTTTTGGGAGAACGTGACTTGGCTCATTGGTGCTGCTCCTGACCTATATCGGCCGGGCGGAAGGCCGGGTGCAGGCGCGCTCAAATGCGCGGCTCAGCATGGGGTTGAGACTGCGGAAAGGGGGCCTGCCGGGGATTTTCTCGGTAGCTGGGGGAAGACGGCGCTTGAGGCGTTCCCGCTGGGAATGGCGTAAACTTAAAGAAGAAAGGATCCGATAACATCGATAAGGGAGGCTGGGAGACCTGAAGAGGATTTTCGGAAAGCTTCGGGTCGGAGGCCTTCCGCAGAGGACCGAGTACGGGAGTATGAGCCTCAGGCTAGCTCACCCTCAAGAGCTCTTGGGCCGGCAGTACAAAAAGCTGCGTGCATGGCTTGAGGAAAGCTCGGGCGGTTTGTGTGTGGTCGCAGGGCCGCATGGTTGCGGCAAGACCACACTTGTCAGAACCGCACTGCGGGAGCTTGATCCCAACGGCCCTCAACCTGCTGAGGTTGCATGTTTCCCGGCGCTGAGCGCAGGTGAGGTCCTCATCGAGTTGTCGCATTACCTCCTTGAATCAGGTGACAGGACTCTTCACCGGGCTCTTTTGGAAAGCTCTTCTTTTGCGCTTTGCCTTGAAATAGCAAAAGAGCGCTTGAGTTCGCAGCGCCGGGCGCTTTGGCTGGATGACGCGGAATGCATTGGAGCGGGCCTTTTCAAACACTTTGAAAGCTTTGTAAAGGAGAGCGAGGCGCTCCTGGAGATGCTCATTGCCGCGGGGAAGGCCGGGGCGCAGGTTGTTATAACCACAACCGACCCGAAGTTTCTCAAACAGGCCGCCGGCAGGCTCATTGAGATCCCACCCCTCGGTAAAACCGAGCTCGAACTTCTCCGATCCCGTGCCGCCCTGCCCACGCCTGTGGGTGAAAGCCGCGGCCTTACACCTTTCTGGGCGGTTTTGGCTTCGAAGGTTTCCCGGAAGATACCAGGGTGGCGTGATGCGGTTCCGGCAGAGACCGATCTTTTGATTCTCAAGCTCTGGGAGGCTCTTTCTGAGGAATGCCGGGCGGTTGCTTCAGCTCTGGCTCTTGCAGGCGGGCCTCCGACAACCGGACTTCTGCGCTACTTGGAACGCCGGGGGATAGCGACGGTGGAGCATTTCCACGAACTTATAGCTTTCGGCCTGATGAGCGAAGAGGGTGAAAACCGGCTTGCCTTGCACCCGGCTGCAGCGGACGTTTTGCAGCAGACTCCCGAGTCCGAGCGAATGGCCTACGTTATTGCGGACTACTGGTATCAACGGGGCCGGAGGACAAGGTCGATTTGGGACCAGGTACGCGCTTGTGAGCTTTACAGGCGTTTGCGTGCCTGGAAGCGCTTGGGAGAAGCCGCCGGCGAGACCCTTGAAGAGCTTATCGCGCGCGGTTACCTGGATACAGCCGAGGATTTTATAAAAGAACTTCTTGACACCACCGAAGGCCGCAGTCGGGCGGTCGCTTTGGGCAATTTGGCCATGATCCGCAAGAATCAAGGCCGCTACAAGGAGGCCATTGAGCTGTATCGCCGGGCGGAATCCTCTTTTTCGACCCTGGGAGATACCGCGAACCTGGCGCGCGTTTTTCATCAGTTGGGCAACACGTATTACCTGCAAGGGGAACTTGAGCGGGCTTTGAGCTACTACGATCGGAGTTGCAGAGCTGCTGAGACCTGCGGGGATCGAAGCGTGGAGGCCGCCTCACGCATTCAAGGAGCAAATGTGCTCTTTTTGCAGGGGGAATTGGATCGAGCCGAAACGGTCTACGAAGAAGGGTTGCGCAAAGCCAGAGAAGTGGGAGACCAGCGGTTGTGCCTGGCTGTAGCTTTGCACCTGGGGCAGGTTCAATACGGCCGGGGAGCTTACCTGGAAGCCGAGGAAACCCTGAGCGAAGCCGTGTGGAGGGCCGAGCGCCTGCAAGACGGAATAAGCCTGGCGAAAGCGAGGCTTTTCCTCGGACTTGTCGCCCGGGCGCGGGGAGATCTTGAAAGGGCCGGCAGGCTTTTCGCCCAGGCGGAGGAACAAGCTTCACGCCTCCAAGAAGCTGTTGTAGCGGGAACGGCGGCTTTTCACCGCGGCAATGCGCTTTTCGAACAAGGTGATGCAGCCGGAGCGCTGCGCGCGCTTGCTCGATCGATCCGAGTCCTTGAAGGCGCCGAGCGAAACAAGGAAGCGCGCGCTCCTTGGGCGCTTGTGCGGGCGATCGCTGATCGAATCGGCGTTGAGAATTTCAGAAAGCTCGCCCGGCAGGCAGGCTTGAGGGAGCTTCTCGATCT
>CAZGYL010000438.1:0-4907 GCA_964529985.1 uncultured Planctomycetia bacterium
TCCGGCCCAACTTGACCGGGTCATAGGGCCTGGGGTAGAGTTTTCCCGGCGGTATGCTTGAGCCCGGACGCACGGCAAGGTCGGAGAGAGTCATGAGCTTTAAGGGTCGCGACGTAATCTCCATTGCAGACTTTACAAAAGAGGATCTACTCGAAGTGCTCAGAACCGCGGAGCTCGCCGAACGCGGCGAACTTCCTACGTTCACCAAAAGGACCGTCATGGCCGTTCTCTTCTTCGAACCGAGCACGCGCACCCGCCTTTCTTTTGAAGCGGCCATGCTGCGGTTGGGAGGCAGCGTCTTAGGCTTCAGCGACACTTCGGTCACCTCGCTCAAGAAAGGCGAGAGTTTTGTTGACACCGTGCGAATGGTCGAAAAGTACGCGGATGTAATTGTCATGCGCCACCCTCTTGAGGGCTCGGCCCGGGTTGCGGCGGAAGCCGCCGCTCCTCCGGTCATAAACGGCGGGGACGGGGCGAATCAGCACCCCACGCAGACATTTCTTGATCTTTTCGCAATAAAGAAAACCCATCCTTCCTTCGCCACCGACGGGGCCGAACCTCTTACGATGGGTTTCCTCGGTGATTTGAAATACGGGCGCACGGTCCACTCCCTTTCGCTCGCCCTGTCCTTCTTTCCCTGCAGGCAGTTCTTTGTGGCCCCTCCCACTCTCGGCATGCCCCGGTACGTGCGCGAGATGCTCGATGAAAGAGGAGTTTCCTATCGGGAGGCGGAAAGAATCGAAGAGGTGATCGAAGAACTTGACATCCTGTACGTAACAAGATTGCAGCAGGAGCGCTTTCCTGATCCCATAGAATTCGAGCGGGTACGCGGAGCATACGTGGTGCACCCGGGAATTCTGCAAAACGTCAAGCCCACCATGCGTATCCTCCACCCGCTTCCGCGGGTCGGTGAGATCACAACCGAGGTGGACGCCACCCCGCACGCGTACTATTTCCAACAAGCCGCCCTGGGTGTGCCCGTCCGGCAGGCTGTACTGGCCTTGGTCCTGGGACTGGTCTGAGGAGGAGGACATGGAGACCAAAGCTCCCAAGAAGGTTAAGGAAGTGCCGGCCATAGAATACGGCACTGTCATCGACCATATCCCTGCACCGGTCACCCTTACGGTGGTCAAGATCCTAAGTGAGCTTGAAGACCTGGTTACCATTGGTATCAACCTGCAGAGCAACAAGCTCACGCGGAAAGGTGTCGTTAAGATCGCCAACCGGAAACTATCGGATGAGGAAGTAGCCAAGATAGCCCTGATCGCTCCGCAAGCTACGGTCAGTATCATTGAGAACTACCGCGTGGTGCGCAAACACCGCGTGGTGCCGCCTTCCGTGGTTCGAGGTATAGTACGCTGCCCCAATCCGAATTGCATGACAAACCACGAGGATGTGACCACTGTTTTCTCAGTGACGACCAAGCCCGACGGCAGGGTCCGGCTCCAATGCCGCTACTGCGAGCGCACTTACGACAAAGACGAAATCGAAATCGTCTGACCGCCGCAGCACCGCGCTTCCTTTTCCTTGGCACCACCGCTTTCTCTCCGTAGAATGCAGCTCGCAAAAGGAGTCAAGTGCCGACGTTCCCACCCTGCCGGCTTTGCAGCTTCGGTAAGAAGCGGCGGGGCATGCGAGAAAAAGCGTGAAGAAGTTTGAAGAGGAAAATCCCAGGAAGGCCTGCCTGCATTGCCCCACGTGCGATCCCTGGGCTGTGGGCGCGACGGCCGTTCTTGTTCTGGTGGGATTTGCTTTCGGCCTTACCCGTTACATTCCTCTTTTCGAGAAGTGGCGCTCCGAGAAAGCCCTGATCGTGGTGGTGCCGTCTGTTGTCGCCGGAGGGGCTGGCTGGGCGGCTGTGCGCCTGCAGGGGGAAGAAAACCCGGAGAACTTGCCCGTTAAGGTGGGAATCGAGGGCGGAAAGACCCTTGCACTCGGGAGGCTCGATTCTCAGGGGACCTGCCTGCTTGCCTTCCCGGCTTCGGAAATCGAACCCGGACCGGTTCGGCTCGCCGTCCAGGCCGGTTCGTTGCGGGCCTCCCTCCGGATAAGAGCTCAAGCAGGCTCACAGGCGCATCTCTGGGTGGCGCGGAGAAAACGGGCGCAGACCACATTTGTGCAGGCGCTTCTTTCGCTCAGATCTTTCCAAGACGGAAGCGTGAGGCACGCTGCGCCTGTATGGTTCTCTCTTAAAGACCCGAGAGGTACGGTCCTTACCGCTCAATCGTGTAAAACAGACTTCTTGGGCGCTGCGGTCTTCCGACTCGAACTCACAGGTGTGCCGGCCGGCACCTACACCCTTGAGGCCCATTTTCCCGGGGGCCGGTTGTTTGCACCCCTGCGGATCGGAGAAAAAACCGGGAGAGCGCAGGCGCCGGAAGCCGCCGCGGCTTCCTCAGCTCCTTCGCTTCAAGAAGGTCCGCTGCTGCTTGAGCTTCCCCGGCGAAACGCTCAAGCAGGCGAGGCTCTGACCGTGGAAATCCGTGCTTCCGGAGGGACGGAATCCCGGTTCGCTGATTGCCCTTTCGTCCTTGAAACACTCTGCGGCGGCATCACAGCAGCGGCGCAACTGGGAAAGCTTTCTGGAGGCAAATGCAGGCAAATCGTCCTTCTTCCCACTTGGTGGAGCGGGCCTTGTGTACTTCGCATCTGGCCGATCGCCCCGAGTGCCGGGCAGTGCGTGACAGAGGCTGTTGTTGAGGTACGGAGACCGGCTTCAAAGTTGCTTGAAGCCTTGGAGGTAAAAGTTGATTCGATCGTACTTCGAAACAGCTCGAACGCTTCCTCACTTAAGGTTTACCCACTTTGGGCGAACGCGCCCATCGTTTACCGCTTCACTTCGCCTGCTCCCAGCGGCGGCCGCCGGTTGGCGGGCCTGTCCGTTGCAGAAGATCCTCTCCACAAGGCCGCACCGAAGCTCGCTCGGTTCTGGACCGGGTTCTTTGTCTTCCTTCTCACACTGCCTTTGCTCCGATCGGTTGCGGTGCTTGCAAGAGGCATACCTTTCGCTTTTTCACTTTACGCAACTGCAGCGCTTCTTCTTTACCTTGCCACGCTTTTCTCCCACCGCCTGTTCGCTCCCGGCGTTTTGGCGGCAAGTCTTTTTTGGCTCTACAGAGTCTCCCCGGAGGCCCTCCGCGCACTTTCACCGAGAGGCAGGCTTGTTCTCAGGTGGGCCGTTGTTTTTCTGGCCCTCGGGCCCTACCTTCCCTTGCAGAACCAGCCTGCACCGACCGTCGGGCACGCCCAGTTGCGCACGCCCAAAGCTCTGAAGGCACCCGCACTGCTCAGCGCCCGGAGCTCACCCGGCTGCCGCACGGATCTTCCGCCCGGAGCTACCGTAACATTGCCGCGGGCCCAAGAATCCGACCGCTGTATGCTTTACATTTCTGACGGCACAGGCAAAACCGAAATCCGCAACCTGACTCTGCCGCCCGCTTTGCAAGTGGACTTTTTGCCTGAGCGCCCTCTACTTCGGCTGTCAGAAAGCGACGTCGTTAGCTGCGAAATAGTCTGTACAAACAGAGGCCCCAAACCGTGGGCAGGTCGTCTACGGGTCGAGGCGGCCGGTGCGGTGGAGATCAGTCCGGCAAATCCGCTTCCGCTTGTCCTTCAAACCGGCGCTGAAAAAAGGATTCAACTCGTGCTGCGCGGCGGTAATGCGGGCGAGGGCCGGATCAGGATTAAATGGCAAGGAGACACGTCCGGTGCAAGAGAAGTGCGGGTGAAGGTGCTTCCGGCCGGGTTGCTCCGAAAGCAGTTCTGGAAGGGCCTGTGCCGCGCGGGCGGCTCTACAGATCACTACGAACTTGTACTTCCCCCTGAAAGCCTCTACGGCGGCGCCGATCTTTCGGTCATTGTCTACCCCGGGCCGCTCAGCCAATTTACCGCCGTGCTTGAGGGAATGGAGGATTCTGCACTCTCAGCAGCTGAAAGGCAACTGCTCCGGGCCCACGCCGCATGCACGGCGCTTCGCTATGGGATCAAGACAGGACAAGCACTCGAAGAAGAATCTTACTTTTGCGCCGCACTTGCCTCAGCGCTTGCTCGAGTGCTTGCGACCGCAAAGCCGGACGGCGGCTTTACGCCGTACCCGGGAGCGGACCGTATCCGCTTCACCGCTTCCCTTCTCCTGCTGCTTGAGGACTTGGAAGCGTTGGGACAGAGCAGCACTTCGATTCGCCTCAAGGCAAAAAATTTTCTTAAGACCCACTTGCGGGCGGACGGATCATTCAGGCGTACCGATCTCCATGTTGAGCCCGAAAGGGAGGACTTCTTCCGCACGGCTCTTGTATGCTGCGCTCTCGGGGAATCAACCCCCGCCCTTGCAAAGGCCTGGTTGCGCAGGGAGTTGGCCCGTCAAAGTGACCCCTCTGTTTGGGCGGCATGCCTTGCAGCTGCAATTGAGGCAGACTACGCCCGGCCTGAGGACCGCAACAAAGCCGTTTCGGTCTTGAGCGGCTTTACAGGAGACCTCAGCAGCGAAGAAGCTGCGTTTACAGCCTATGCGCTTGCGCGGGCCGGAGCACCCCCTGAAGTGGCACACCGCGCTCTCGCTACGTTGTCGTTGCTCCAGAAACAGGATTGCGGTTTCTCGAGTGTCCCGGCGACACAGCTTTACCTGCGCAGCGTGCTTCTTTGTTGCCGCGCAGGGCCGCGGTTGACGGAAAACGTTTTTAAGTTCATGGTCAACGGCCACCCGCAGGGGACTTTGGTGTTCGACAGAACCATGCCGGACAGGCCGACAAGGCTGAATCTGACTGGTTCGCTTCACATGAAGAAAAACATGCTTGCTGTAATCGCAACGGGGAGTGCCTACACGCCTTATAAAGTCGCCTTTTCCTATGCCGTGCCGTGGGATAAGGGTTGCGACGGGCCCGACCGGTATGTGTCGGTCCGATTGGTCC
>CAZGYL010000439.1:0-4903 GCA_964529985.1 uncultured Planctomycetia bacterium
CGCTGGTGCTCCTTGAAAGCGGCAACTTCGCAACAAGCGATTTGAACGACCTCTACAGGCGGCTTATCAACCGCAACAACAGGTTGAAGAAGCTTCTCAACCTCAACGCGCCCGACGTGATCATCCGCAACGAAAAGCGGATGCTCCAGCATTCGGTCGACGCGCTTTTCGACAACAGCAGGTGCCGCCGCCCGGTCGTGGGGTCCAACTCGCGGCCTCTGAAGAGTCTCACCGACATGATCAAGGGCAAGCAAGGCCGGTTCCGCGAAAATCTGCTCGGTAAGCGCGTGGATTACAGCGCCCGTTCGGTCATCGCCGTCGGCCCGCAGCTCAAGCTCCACCAGTGCGGCCTGCCTAAGAAAATCGCGCTTGAGCTTTACCAGCCGTTCATTATCAGGCGGCTTAAGGAGCTCGGGCTCGCCGATACGATCAAGAGCGCAAAGAAGATGCTTGAAAGGAGGGACGAGGAGGTTTGGGACATCCTCGAAGAGGTCATCGATGAGCACCCGGTGCTGCTCAACAGGGCCCCGACTCTGCACCGCATGGGGATTCAGGCCTTTGAGCCGGTGCTTATCGAAGGAAACGCGATTCTGATCCACCCGCTTGTGTGCGAAGGATTCAACGCTGATTTCGACGGGGATCAGATGGCGGTCCATCTCCCCCTGAGCCTCGAAGCTCAGGTGGAGGCCCATACCCTGATGCTTTCAACGAACAATATCTTCAGCCCCGCAGACGGCAGGCCTATCATAGCGCCTTCCCAGGACATTGTTTTGGGCTGCTACTACTTGACGGCCGAGCTGCCCGATCAGCCCGGAGACGGAAAAGTATTCTGCGACACCATCGAGGTCTTCCAGGCCCACGATGCGAAGAAGGTGAACTTCCACACCCGTATCAAGGTAAAGCTGCCCGAAGGAATCCAGGTCATAGGACCGAACGGAGTTCAGCGGGGCAAGAACGGCATCTATGACACGACTGTGGGGCGGGTCTATTTCAACGACATTCTGCCCCGTGGGATGCCGTTCTACAACCTCCACATGAGCAAGCCCAACCTGGCCAGAGTGATCCGGGATTGTTACAGCATCCTCGGCCGCAAAGCCACTTTGGAGCTCCTGGACAGCCTGAAGGATCTGGGCTTCAAGATGGCAACCCGCGCCGGCGTTTCTTTTGCGAACTCCGATCTTAAGTTCCCCAAGCTCAAGCAGAAGATCCTGCAGGCCACGCAGCAGAAAGTCGATCGCGTACAGAATCAGTACCTCAAGGGGATAATCACCGAGGGCGAACGCTACGGCCAGATCATCGACCTTTGGACCCAAGCGAGCGAGCGTGTCGGTGAGGATCTCATTCGCGAGCTGCGTAACGACCGAACGCCGGAAGGCAAGCCGTACCTGAACCCCATTTGCATGATGGTCGACTCAGGCAGCCGCGGTTCGGTCACCCAAATACGCCAGCTTTCCGGAATGCGAGGCCTCATGGCCAAGCCTTCGGGGCGGATCATCGAGACGCCGATCCGCGCCAGCTTCAGGGAAGGCCTCAGAGTGCTGGAGTACTTCAGTTCGACTCACGGTGCTCGAAAGGGCCTCGCAGATACGGCGCTTAAGACCGCGGACAGCGGTTACCTCACCCGAAAGTTGGCCGACGTGGCCCAGAACGTGGTCATCACCATGCACGATTGCGGCACGCTGCGCGGGATCACCAAGGGTGTCGTCTACAAAGGGGATAAGGTGGAAGTGCCGCTTTCGAAATCGATCCGCGGGCGTGTGGCGCGCGATCGCATAGTGGATGTCGTAACCGATGAAGTGGTTGTTGAGGAAAACGAACTCATAACCGATGAGATCGCGCGCAGAATCGAGGAAATGGGCTACGAGAAGGTACGCGTGCGATCGCCCCTCACTTGCGAAGCACCGCTTGGAGTCTGCGCCAAGTGCTACGGCATGGATCTTTCGACCGGCCGGCTCGTTGAGGAAGGACTGGCCGTGGGTATCATCGCGGCCCAGTCGATCGGGGAGCCCGGGACTCAGCTTACCATGCGGACCTTCCACATCGGGGGCATCGCTTCTCGTGTTGTGGAAGAAAGCGAAATCCTCGCCAAGAACAAAGGCATCGTGCAGTTCGTGAACCTCCGTGTGGTCACCAACGACCAAGGTCAGGTCGTGGTGCTGAACCGCAACGGCGAGCTGGTCATAAACGATGCAAAAGGCCGCGAGCTCGAAAGGCATGCCGTGCCTTCGGGCGCGATTTTGGCGGTGAGCGAAGGCGAGGAGGTCAAGCCCAAGCAGAAGCTCTTTACGTGGGACCCCTTCATGATTCCGATTCTGGCCGAGAAGTCCGGAATCGTTGAGTACGACGATATCGTGGAGGGGGTCACCGTACGGCAGGAGATCGATCAGGTTTCCGGCAAGATCCGCCGGGTGATAATGGAGCATAAAGGCGAGTTGCACCCGCAGATCATCATCAAGGACCGCGAGGGCAACGCGCTGGGTGTTTACCCGATTCCTGAGAAGGCCAACATAGAGGTTGAGCCCGGTCAGGAGATCTCAGCAGGTACTTTGCTTGCAAAGACACCGCGCGAGATAACCGGTACGCAGGACATTACGGGCGGACTGCCGCGGGTGACCGAGATATTCGAAGTCAGGAGGCCGAAGAACCCCGCGGTCATAAGCGAGATCGACGGTGTGGTGGAGATCGGCGAGAAAAAGCGCGGCCGCACCACCATTATCGTAACCAACGAGTCGGGTATGCGGCGGGAACACCTTGTGCCGCACGGGAAGCAGCACCTGCGGGTGCACCGCGGCGACCGGGTGAAGGCTGGTGAGCCTTTGGTCGACGGTCCGTTTGTGCCGAAAGACATCCTGCGGATCAGCGGGGAAGAAGCTGTGCAGCAGTATCTGCTGAGGGAAGTGCAGAGCGTTTATCGGTCCCAGAACGTAGGGATCGACGACAAGCATATTGAAATCATCCTGGCCCAGATGATGCGCAACGTAAGCGTTGTGGATCCGGGGGACAGCGATCTTTTGCCCGGAAGCGTCGTAGACAAGGCGCGCTTCCGGAGAATAAACGAGCAGCTTGTAAAGGAGGGCAAGAAGCCCGCCACGGGTACTCCGCTTCTTCTGGGAATCACAAAGGCGTCGTTGCAGTCTGAGAGCTTCATCTCGGCGGCCAGTTTCCAGGAGACCACAAAAGTGTTGACCGAGGCCGCACTGGCTGGTAAGGTGGATAGGCTTGTCGGATTGAAGGAGAACGTGATTCTGGGGCACAAGATTCCGGCGGGGACCGGCTTCAGGCCATACGACGGCTTGGGAGTGAAGAAGCTGGTACCGCCGCCCGCCCCGCCCGAGTTGCGTTCTCCGGAGGAACAGAAACCGGCCGAGAAAGCCGAAGAAGAGGTCCGGCAGAAGGCTGAGGAGGCTTCGGTAGGAGCGGAGAGTGCAAGCCAGGAGGAAAGCAGCAGCTGAGCGCTGCACAATAAAATCAACCGACGGAGCGAGGTATGCCGACGATCAATCAACTGGTTCGCAAAGGACGCAAAAAGGTCCCGAAAAAGAGTAAGTCTCCCGTACTTGAGGGTTGCCCTCAGAAGCGTGGAGTATGTCTTACGGTGCGCACTCAGACACCCAAGAAGCCGAACTCGGCTTTACGCAAGATAGCCAGGGTGCGCCTTTCGAACGGCAAGGAGATCACGGCATACATTCCGGGTGAGGGACACAACCTCCAGGAGCACTCGATCGTGCTGGTGCGGGGCGGCCGCGTGCGCGACTTGCCCGGCGTGCGTTATCACATCATCCGCGGTGCCCTGGATGCGGCCGGGGTCCAGGAGCGCAAGCAGGGTAGGTCCAAGTACGGCGCGAAAGCCAAGTAAAGGGCACGGATCATGGCCAAGAAAAAGGAAAAGAAGAAGTACAAGTTCAAATCAACGGAACGTTTTCTGGTTCCGGACGCCAAGTTTAACGACATTGTGGCGGCGAAGTTCATTAATTGCATAATGCGGCGGGGAAAGAAGACCGTAGCCGAACGCATCTTCTACGAGGCCCTTGAGATAATCGGCAAAAGGATCAAGGACGTCGAACCGCTCGAAGTCTTCCACACTGCGGTCAACAACGTAAAGCCCGAAGTGGAAGTGCGATCCAGGCGTGTAGGGGGTACCACTTACCAAGTACCCATGCCGGTCAATCCCAAGCGGCAGCAAAGTTTGGCCATGCGGCAGATTCTTAACGTGGCCCGCTCCCGCAAAGGCAAGCCCATGGCGCAAAAACTCGCCGACGAACTTATCGCCGCCTACCGGAAGGAAGGCGCCGCCATTCAATGGCGGGAGAATACCCACAAGATGGCGGAAGCCAATAAGCTCTTCGCTCATTTCGCGTGGCGTTGAGCCCGGGCCTGGTCCCGGAGTAATGATAAACCGTATGCTCTGTGCGGTAAGGCCGCGGTTCGGGGTCCAAGTCCGACAGCGTTTCCCTGGTCATGAAACTACTTCGCTTTCGCAACATCGGCATTATTGCGCACATTGATGCGGGTAAGACCACGGTAACCGAGCGGGTGCTTTATTACTGCGGAAAAGAGCACCGGATCGGGGAGGTGCACGACGGCGCCGCCAAGATGGATTGGATGGAGGAGGAGAAGACCCGCGGAATCACTATTACCTCAGCAGCCACCACGGTCTACTGGCGGGATCACCGTATCAACATCATTGATACCCCCGGGCATGTCGATTTCACGGCTGAGGTCGAACGCTCGCTGCGCGCGCTCGACGGCGCGGTGGGTGTTTTCTGCGGGGTCGCCGGGGTTGAGGCCCAGAGTGAAACCGTCTGGCGCCAAGCCGACAGGTATCGCGTGCCGCGGCTTGCTTTTATCAACAAGCTTGATCGTGTGGGCGCGGATTTCGACCGGGCCGTTCAGTCGCTCGTTG
>CAZGYL010000440.1:0-4900 GCA_964529985.1 uncultured Planctomycetia bacterium
CTGAGCCGAGAATGAGGGGCAGAGGCTCCAGCACGCTCAGGCAGCACAGAAAGATCACCACCACCTTCAAGGGCAGGGGAAAAGGGGCTTTTTCGGAAGTGGGCGTATTCCGCGCACCGTCCATGGCAGTATTATAGGAGAGAAGTGCGTGTCCGTTCGAGGACCTGCTGAAGGGAATGCAGTTAAGAGGGCATTGCTTGCGGCCCGATCCCTTGAGCAAGGGCCGTAAAAGGAAAGTTGAGCTGACTTAGATAAACGGAAAACGGCTGCGTTTGAGCGAGAGAGTGCTCAAGTCGTACCGGTAAGCTATGTCCGACGAGCCGACATTGACTCCCGAAATCATGCAATCCTTGCGGGAGTGCGAGGAGCAAATCGGCTACCATTTCAAGAATCCCCGCCTCCTGTTGCAAGCTTTGACACATGCTTCGGCCCAGAGCCGCGGATTCCCCTCAAACGAGCGACTGGAGTTCCTGGGTGATTCGGTCCTGGGACTTGCGGTCTCGGAGTTCCTGTACAATTTCCTGGAAGGTTGTGACGAAGGAGAGCTCACCCAGATAAAGTCGTTTGTGGTAAGCACGAACGTCCTGGCGGCCGAAAGCCGGAGGCTGGGGCTTGACCGCTTCTACTGGGTCGGAAAAGGCGTCGGTAAGCGCAGTGATCTACCGGTCTCGCTTCTTGCCAATGTCTTTGAAGCGGTTGTAGCGGCGCTCTATTTGGAAGGCGGTATGGAGGCGGCCAGGCGTTTCGTGGTGAGGAACCTCTTTCATCAGATCTTGGCGGTGTGTGACAACCGCCATGACAAGAACTACAAATCGCTTCTGCAACAGTACGTGCAGCGTGAGCTGGGGGTGACGCCTTCTTACCGCGTTCTGCGGGAAAGCGGCCCGGACCACCGTAAATGCTTCGAGGTTGCTGCAATGGTGGGGTCCACGCGCTACGGTCACGGCGTGGGAAAAAGCAAGAAAGAGGCCGAACAGGCAGCAGCGCGTGAAGCTCTTGAGACATTGCAGCTCAAAGCCCGCAACGCGCACCAGGACGATGGAAAAAGGGATGGACGTCGCAGCGGCTGAAAGGGAGGCTGCTGCGTTACTACGCACGCAACCGCCATTTGAAAAACTCGCCCGCGCTTTGGAGACACCTCAGGTCGTGCTCTCGGCGGGTGGGGCCGCCCTTCCAGGCGCAGCGCTCTTGGTTGCCGCGCTCAGTGATCGCTTCCCGGGCCGCAACATGCTTGTTGTGACGGCCGGCGAAGAGGAGGCGGAAGATTTCTACGCGGCGCTGGAGACCTTCGCGTCTCCGGAGATCAGGACGTTTTTTTTCCCTTCCCTTGAGGGGGAGTCAGGCAGAGGCCCAGGTGCAGCCGCGATTTCTGCAAGACTGAGAGCCTGCCGGGCGCTTGCCTGCGAGGGCGGCCGCACTTTGGTTGTTGCGCCGGTCCAAAGCGTGGTCACTTCGGTTCCCTCCCGGGCGGAGCTCCTCTCCGGCACGATCGAGCTGGAGGTCGGCCGCCCTTTTGACCCTGAGGAACTTTGTGAAAAGCTTGCAGCTTTTCAGTTCCAGCGGCTCCTTCAGGTCGAAATGCCGGGTGATTTTGCAAGACGCGGCGGAATCGTCGATATATACCCTTACGATGCTCCGCAGCCCCTGCGCCTTGAAGCTGACGGTGAAGTGCTCAGTGAAATACGGGCGTTCGATCCGGTCACGCAGCGATCGGTCAAGAAATTGGATCGAGTGAGCTTCAGCCTTTGTTCTTCTGATCAGGAAGCGCCCGCCGGGGAACCGGACCGCAGCGTGGTGGGGTACCTGCGCCCGGAGGATCTTCTTGTGGTTCTGGAGGAACCGTTGGTCCGCGAGCGCGGGTTCCAGGCTCTACTGCACCGCGACTCGCCGCGCAACCGGGCTTCTTCCACCGTCGATATGCTTATCAGTCGGCATCGCCTGAAGCTTTCGCGCTACGAAGCTCCGGAAGACACGTGTGTATTCTCGTTCGCCGAACCACCTCCTTCGGGCCGTGATCCCGACTCAAGTTGGACGGTGCTCAAAGGCTTTCTGCAAACCGGCGGTTCCTTTTTCCTTTACTGCGCGAATGAAGGCGATCGCGAACGCCTTGAAGGATTGCTGCGCGACCGCGGCTTCCCGGTCGAATCCGACCGGGTTCATTTGCTCGTGGGCGATCTGCGTGAAGGTTTCATGCTTGCGCCGCGTGTGGCCGTGCTTTCAACGCGTCAGATATTCGGGCGCAGGCAGATCAGGCGCAGAGGGCCTGTGGAGGGATTCGCGCGACCTGCGAGGGGGTTTTTCGCCTTGCGGCCGGGTGATCTCGCCGTGCACGTAGCGCACGGAATCGGCCGCTACCTGGGCACCGAGCGTGTTGAGCAAGGCGGAACCGTCCGCGAGTTTCTTGTTCTGGAATACCGCGGTGGAGTGAAGCTTTACGTGCCCGCCGACAAAGCCGATCTTGTCTCGAAATACGTGGGTACGGGCCGCACGCCGCCGAAGTTGGATAAGCTCATGGGCCGGGGCTGGCTGCGGCGTTGCGAGGCCGTTGAAAGAGCCGTACGCGATTTTGCAAGCGAACTTTTGGAGATTCATGCCAGGCGGGAAACACATGAGGGATTCGCCTTTCCGCCCGACGACCAGTGGCAAAGACAGCTCGAAGCGTCCTTTCCTTTCGATGACACGCCCGATCAGCACGAGGCCTCCGAAGCTGTGAAGCGGGACATGATGAGCCCTCGCTGCATGGACCGGCTTTTGTGCGGCGATGTGGGTTACGGCAAAACCGAGATCGCCGTACGCGCGGCTTTTAAGGCTGTGTGCGGCGGCAAGCAGGTGGCCATGCTTGTGCCCACGACCGTCCTCGCCGAGCAACACTACCAAACATTTAAGGACAGGCTTTCGGCGTTTCCGGTCACCATTGAGGTTCTCAGCAGATTTCAGAGCAAAACCAGGCAGGCCGAGATTGTCAAGGGACTTCGTGAAAAAAAGGTTGATATCGTAATCGGCACGCATCGGTTGCTGAGCGACGATGTGGCGTTCGCCGACCTCGGGCTGGTCATTATCGACGAAGAGCAGCGGTTCGGGGTCGCTCACAAAGAGAAGTTCAAGCGGCTCCGTGCGACCGTGGACGTGCTTACAATGACGGCGACACCGATCCCGCGCACACTTCACATGGCTTTACTCGGGCTGCGCGATATTTCGAACCTCACAACGCCGCCTGAGGGTAGATCTCCCGTCATAACGAAGGTCTGCAGGTGGGATCCGGAGCTTATCCGTTTCAGCATACTGAGAGAGTTGGACCGAGACGGCCAGGTTTACTTCGTGCATAACCGCGTGTACGCACTTGCGCGGCTGAAGCGGCGGTTGGAGGCGATTGTGCCTGAAGCGCGGATTGCGATCGCACACGGCCAGATGTCCGAAAAACAGCTTGCCGGAACGATGTGCAGTTTTCTGAGGCGGGAGATCGATGTACTGCTTTGTACGACGATAATCGAATCGGGATTGGATATCCCGTCGGTAAACACGATCTTTGTTGCGGAAGCCGACCGATACGGCTTGGCCGAACTTCACCAGCTGCGCGGGCGTGTCGGGCGTTACCGGCACCAAGCTTACGCCTATTTCCTGGTGCCGGAAGGAAGACGGGTGAGCAGAGAGGGCGAGAAGAGGCTGCGGGCGATCGAGAGGTTCAGTGAGTTGGGCGCCGGGTTTGAGATCGCACTTAAAGATCTCGAGCTCAGGGGCGCGGGAAATATCCTCGGACCCCAGCAAAGCGGCCATATCGCGCAGGTCGGTTACGATATGTACTGCAAGTTGCTGCGGCGTGCCGTAGCGCGTTTGCGGAACGAAAGGATAAGCGAACCGAGCGAAGTGACGATACAGCTGAGACTGGATTCCCACCTGCCCGAATGGTACGTTCCCGATGAAAGTGAACGACTGGAACTGTACAGGCGTATAAGCGCTGCGGTCAATGAGGAGGAACTCAACCGAGAAGAAGCTTACCTGCGCGACTGTTTCGGGCCTCTTCCGGAGGAAGCTCGGTATTACATTGCTTTGAAACGGCTTCGTATTAGACTGGCGCAGCTGGGAATCACAACTGTGGCGCGTGAGATCGGCCGTCCGGCTTTCAAGCAGCGTCCGGGCGCGCCGGATCTATCCCGCAGAAGCCCTGTGCCTGTGAAACACTGGGTGCAGGACGTGTTTGTTCTGGACAGGGAAGTGAGCTCCGATCGCGAGGCTTTTGAGGTTTTGCTTGAATGGTCTGGCGAGACGCTCAAGAGACTCGCCTGCGGAGAGGAGCCTTGGAGAGAGACCTCTGATCCCTCTGCTGCGGTGGGCCGCACAGAGGAGCTCTAACGGGCTGCGCCCCGTTTGCTGCCGTTGGTGAATGGAGAAAGGAAAAACTCATGCGAAGCGTTTCGGTGAAAACGCCGGTTTTTCGGTATCCGCTCCACTTCCGCGGCCTGCTTGCGGCCCTGGCGGGAGTTCTTTTGGTGCATGCGCTTCGGGCCGGTGAGGCGACACCTACCGCTGAGAAGATCCCCCATGGATCTGTGGTCGTCGCTGTGGTCAATGGAAAGCCGATTACGTTTGCAGACGTCTGGAAACGCGTGGGAAGGAAATTGGAGCATGCTCGGACGGTGCTCCCCGAGCCGCAGTTTCAGCTTTATGCAAAGCGCCAGCTCCTTCTTATGCTTGAGGATCTGATCGACCGGGAGCTTTTGCTTGCCAAAGCAAACGAAGCGGGGATCAAGGTGAGCAAGCGGCAGATCGAACGGTTTGCAGAGCAGGAAATGGCCTATTTCAACCAGCAAGGCGAGAACCTGACCAGCTTGGAGGATTATTTCCGCGCCATCGAAGAAGAGACCGGGCTTACCGAGAAGGAATACCGCGAGGAACTGAAAGC
>CAZGYL010000441.1:0-4895 GCA_964529985.1 uncultured Planctomycetia bacterium
CCTGGTAGGAGGTGAGCTGAAAGGCTACACCGAGCTTCTTACCGAGGCCCGCCGTCAGGCTGTCGAACGCATGATCGCACAGGCGGAGGAACTGGGCGCCAATGCGGTTGTCAACGTCCGTTTCACGACCAGCGCCGTGACACAAGGGGCCGCCGAGCTTTATGCATACGGAACCGCGGTTGTGGTGCAGTAGGGATACGACATGAGCGCCTTCGACATCATATCAACGGCCGTACTGCTTGTCCTCGGATACGTCGTAGGAACCAGAATCAGGGAACGCAGGCACTTCGCCTCGCTCGCCGCGCGTGAAGAAGAATTCCGCGATATGCTTGCTACGAACCTTAAGACGGTTCCGGGGCCGGAAACAGCCGCCCGTTCCTTTCTGGTGATAGGTGAAGCTGTTATCGCGACGGATTTTTTCAAGAGCTTCGTTGCATCGTTGAAAAACCTCGTCGGGGGAGAGCTCCGGACTTATGAAACACTTCTTGATAGAGCCAGGCGTGAAGCCACTTTGCGAATGCTTAAAGAGGCAAGAAGGCATGGGGCTTCTGAAGTTTGGAACATCCGATATCACACTTCGAATGTTCTGAGCGCATCAAGGCGCAACGCCGGTGTGAGCGTCGAAGTCATAGCCTCAGGCACGGCGGTTGTAAGACGCTGAAGCATCTACAGAGAGGAGCTCCTTTGGGCCGCAAAGACGATTCCGTATTCAACGAACCTCAATTCCAAGAAGGCCCCCACAAACGTGATCCCTCGGAAGAGAAAGCGGAAACCGTTCTCCGCAAGGAAGCGAATCGGGGGAAGGACTCAACCGACGAGCTTCAAAGCGTCAATCAGGAACCGGCGATATTCCCGGGACTTAAGCAGGGATTCTACGACCGCGACTGGAGCTGCAGTCGTTGCGGCTACAACCTGCGCGGCCGTCCCTTCAACGAGCCTTGTCCCTCCTGCGGGCACCGCGAGCGTTATCTTCCCACCTCACCGGTTGTAGGAGGTTATGCGCGCTGGCTTAACGAACACCTCAAGAGAAGCACGGCTTCCAAGGGGCTCTTGGCGGTGCTTGCATGCGCCGCAGCAGGAGGGCCTTTTGCCGTGGTAGGGGCGTTCATTGAGCAATCCTGGTTGGGCCCTACACCGCTTTTCGGCTTCGGCCTTATAATGGCCGGCGTAATAGCACCGCTTGTGGAAGAAACATTGAAGATCTCAACGGCCGCTTTTGTGGTGGAACGCCGGCCCTACCTTTTTACAAGCGCAGGGCAAATCATGCTCGCCGCGATCGGTGCCGCAGCTATCTTTTCGGTTATCGAAAACCTGCTTTACCTGAACGTGTACATCCGGAACCCCAGTGAGGGCCTGCGGCTCTGGCGCTGGACGGCCTGCGTTGCGTTGCACCTGGGCTGTACAACGCTTGCTGCAAGCGGGCTGGTCCGGGTATGGCGCCGCACGATACGCGAACTGAGGCCTCCCGCCTTCAGCTTGGCCGTGCGCAGAATAACGGCTGCCGCCGTGCTCCACGGACTTTACAATACCGGCGCAATTATATGGGAGAACTTTTTCGGGTGAATGCCCCCCACCTCCCGCCTCAGCGCGGCTCAAAGCAAAGGCAGCTTCCCTCGGTTGTTATCATATAGAGTCTGCCGCCCGCCGCGATCAGGCCGTCGAAAACAGGGATCTCTTCCAGCTTGCATTCGCTGAGCTTCGCGCCGTCTCTTGCCGACACCGCCCAAAGAAGCCCCCCCTCGGCACCTCGGTAAGCCCGAGCCTGGCGGGCAAGGAGTTTCTGTGTGTCTTCCTGAGCGAAGGTGCGCACTGCCTGCTCCTCGTCCACGACATCGGGAGGACCGGCCAAGAATAACGTATCTCCGCAAAGAACAAGAGCCCGCACCAGAATGGGCACTTTCTTCGTCCAGCTATACGCGATCCGAGTTGCCGGCGGCCTGCGCAAACCGCCTCGGCGCTTCGCCGGAGGCTGTCTCCTGCGGCGGGGTTGCGAAGCCGCCCGTTTTTTCTTCCCGGCCCGCTCCCGCAGCCCTCGGAGAACCTCAGGCTCCTTTGCCGTTGCAAAAAGCTGGTACTCCATAGGAGTGGTCCACCTGTAATAGCGGGGCAGTCTCCCGTAGCCGAAAACCGTATCCCGGTTGAAGACAAGCGGCTTTCCTGCAGGAACCACTCTACCGGCTTGGTAATATCCGCCCGCTCCGGATTTGAAAATCCTGCCGTAAATCCAGTAAGAACGATGCCACCAGAGATCATCGAGAAAACCTGTAGGTGAAAACAGGTGGGCTCCTTCACCACGCTGTTTTGTGACCGGAAACGTCGGAATTTCGATCTCAAGGCGGTTACCTTCCAGATCGAATCTCTGCGAACGCATGTACACGTACTTTCCGTCGTAAGACAGAATATCGGGAAGCGCAACCGGCATGTTCAAACCTTTCAGACGGGTCTGGAGATTCTCGCCTGTTGCGGGGTCCCGCTCGTCCATAACCTTCTCTTCGATCAATTTTCCTGTTACAGGATCAAGGCGGATCAACCGAAGCCCGCCGTCGACGAACATCGACCTTCCCGCAACACACCAGAGTTCTTTACCGACGAAGAGCACACTTCCGTGAACCGGCCAGACGCACTCCAACTGCTCGAACGCTCCGTGCTGGAGCTCAGCTGGCGCGGCGCGGAACCTCCATACAAGCGCTCCGTCCGAGGCGCGGAGGCAGTACACCCAACCGTCGGTACAACCGAAGTAAACCCGGCTCCGCCACACAGTCGGCGGTGAATCGATACGCCCGTCGGCGGTAAAGTCCCAAAGACGGTTGCCGGTCCGGGCGTCCAAAACGTAAAGGGTGTGTTCGTTGACCGAGGCCACAAAAATCTTACCATTGCTTACCACCGGACTTGAAAGCCTGCCTCCCAGCTTCACTTTCCAGGCTAAGGCTACATTCGGCGCCAAAGCGACCGCCGTAGCCCCGCTTCGCGCAGGATCATGCCTGTAGGTGGGCCAGTCTGCAGGAGTACTTGCGGGTCCGAGGGGAGAATCATACGCAGGGCCCTTTATCAACCGCGGAACAGCGCACTTAAGTGCTCGCTGATCTCTAAGGGCTCCGCTCTCCAGCGCATTGAAACCGAAAAGCTTGGCCTCGCTGTAACACGCGCAAGGGTGCGGTGGATTGAAAACCATCCCGTAAGCAGGCATTGTCCCGTAAAGGCAAGCGCCCCTCACCCAGTGGTTGCAGATCCAGTGTTTCGCCTTCAGATCAACGAATTCGATCCCCGTGCGTGAAGTAAGGAGATAGGACTCGGTCGCTTTAGCCCTGTAGCAACGGTGGTGGAACCAATGGGTCCGAATATCGGGGAGAAAACGTACTCTTACTTTGCCGGTAAGAGGATCCCGGCCGATAACCTCACCTGAATCCGCTCCGATTGTGGTTGCAGGCGTCCAAACCAATCCTTGCGCCACAAGAATGTCTTCAGGCGATTTGTATCCCGACGGGGGGTGCACTCCCCGCCACAGGATCGATCCGTCTTTCGCCGAAAGGGCGTACATTGTATTGACGCCGCCGCCCCGGTCACGCTCACCGGGACGATCGCTTCCGCCTGAGTAAAGGACTACATCGCGGTAGGCGACAACCGTGGGAGCAAAAAACGTAGGAATAAGCCGCCGGTGCTCAAGAGGCATAGAGCGCCAAAGCTCCCTTCCGGTTTCGCGGTTCAAGCATACAATTCGGTCTCCGTCCTGGAAATAAACCCGCGAGTCATCGACCGTCAGGGTGACAGGTATCACCTTGGAGGCTTTCTTCTCCCAGAGTATCTCGCCGCTGCGCGCTCCTACAGCAAGCACACGCCGCGCCCCGATCGGTGTCACGTAATCCTGAGACACCGGAAGCAAATGGACAACCGGCGGCTTGTCTCTGACGACAAGATAAAGCACGCCGTCCCTGTAAAGAATTTCTTCGGCACCTTCGGTGGAGTCATAAACCTTCAGCGTGCGGCCTGTCGCCGGGTCCAGCGCACTTACCGGCGCGTACAGTCCCAACGTAACGTACACGCGGTCGGCGGTCGCAACCAGCCGCCGGGTCAACACCGTCGGGCCGCTTTTCAGGCGGAACATGGTGGGAAACCATGAAGGAATCCGCCGCTTCCAAAGCACAGTGCCGTTGAACGCGTCTCGTGCGACCAGAAGCCATTCGGGCGGCAAGAGGATCGATTGGGTCGGACCGTGGTCGAATATCGCGAACACGCGCCCGCCTGCAGCAACCATGGCGCTTGCGCTTGACATGTGATCATGGTGGCGGGAGTAACGCGGGCTGCCGATCCATTTCAGGTGCCGTGGGGGTCCCACATACTTGTCCTTGGAGACAGCGTTGTTGGTTGAATCATGGAGATAATGGGTCCAGTCATCCATACCGGAGGGGAAAGGTTTCACCACCTTATCCTTGCCGGAAAGAAGCACTCCTCCGGGCTTCAAAACGCGCAACAGCTCACCTTTATCCACTCCCAAATCGCGCCTCAGAACGATCAAGTTCACGAAGTTATCCACGTAGGGCAAACGCCGGCTGCGCAAGAGGCGAACGGTAACAGGGCCGTACAAACCACGCGAACGTATGTACCGCCGCGCCCTCTGAACAACCTCGGGATCGCGGTCAAGGCCCTGTACAAGGAACGCCTCACTTGCATGTAAAGCCGCAGTCAGCTCGCCGCTTTCAAGTCCGAGTTGAACGACAACACCTCCGCGTACCCCGCTTTGTTTGAAAATCCGTGCGGCAAGCTCTCCGAGAGAGCCGCAAGCTCCCGGTCGCGTCGCCAAGAGGCAAAACGTCCAAAGTACCGCCAGACATAGAAAACGACCGCTTCGGCTCATGGAACACCTCTTACACTTAACCCTTTCGTGCCCCTGCATGATC
>CAZGYL010000442.1:0-4894 GCA_964529985.1 uncultured Planctomycetia bacterium
CGGGCGAAGTACAGTTCACAAACCGGAATCTTTTCAAGTGCTATGTAGCGCCAAACATCAAGCTCGGTGAAATGAAGCAGCGGGTGGATCCTCAAGTGGCTGCCTGCCGAAGCCTTGTTTGCGTAAAGATCCCAGAGCTCTGCAGGCTGCTCCTCAGGGTTCCACGTAAAGTCGGGCAAGCGCGGTGAAAAGTAACGCTCTTTAGCCCGCACTCCATGCTCATCCCTTCGAATCCCGACAAGAAGCGCGCGGTAGCCTCCCTCGCTTAGAGCCTGCTTCAAGGCCTCTGTCTTCAAGGCGGTGCAGCAGGCAAGGCGGCCGGTCTTTTCAGGGCCTACACCTTCGGCTATCGCCTTCTCGTTGCGCACCACCTGGAGCGGGACGCCCCACCGACGCGAGATTCGGTCCCTGAATTTGTAGATTGCCGGGATCTTGTAGCCCGTATCAATGTGCAGGACGGGAAAAGGAAAATGTCCCAAAAACGCCTTGCGCACAAGGTAAAGAAGCACTGTTGAGTCTTTACCCATTGACCAAAGACAGGCAAGGGGCTTGAAGCGGCGGTACGCCTCGCGGATAACGAAGATGCTTCTGCTCTCCAAGTCCCGCAGGTAGGCTTCTTGGTCTCCCTCGGTGTACATGACTCCTTGGTGCTTCGCGGCTTTCTTCGTGCCGATTTTTCAAAGGCTGAAAAACTCAAACAGCAAGACGCGCTTGCCGGCGCCTGAACCGGTCCCGGTTTACGACTTACTACCGCCGCCCTTTTTCATGACCTTTTTTACTTTTCCAGGTCCGGAAGATTCTCCCCGAGGCGGGGTGCCGGCCTTTTTCAGCGCGCTGAGCTCCTTCTTCAGGGTTTCGATCGTGGACTGAAGGGCCGAGATGCGGTCCTCAGCCTGCTTCAATCGATCCTTCGAATCTTTCTGAGCGCGGGCGAGTTCGTCCGCCGAGGTGCGCAAACCCGCTGTCTCTTTCTTCAGCGCTGAAAGTTCCTTTTCCAAAGCGCCGACCCGCTTAGCCAGCTGATCCAGCGAGGCGCGCAAAGCAGAGACATCGCTGCTGACTGTTGAAAGTTTTTTCTGAACGTTCTTTTCAAACGCCGCCTGGGATTTCGCCGCCGCCTCGGCTTTCTGCTTTGCACCCTGTACGTCCTTCCGCACCCCGCTCAGCGCCTCATCGAGGCTGTAGGTGAAATCCTGGCGCACGTTTCTCACCTCTTCAGCAAGGCGCGAAACCGTGGCCTTCAGGCCCTCCAGATCTTCGCGGCGCAGAACCTCAAGGTCCTGCCTTGTGACCAGGTCCTTTTTCATACGCTTCAGGCCCAACTCCACATTATCGAGCCTGGCCGCAAGGGCCCGGTTGCGGTCTTTCACCTTGTTGACCTCATCCCGAACTTCAGCCACGCCTACACAGCCCGCAGTGCAGACGACAAGAGCGATACCGGCAAAAGAGATCAACCGCATCTTCAGCCCTCCTGCTCTCCGTGACGGGGCTTAAACCAGAGACCGGCGTGCACCTGCAGCCGTACGCACCACCGCTGCCCTATTCTAACAGCTCAGGGAGGCCAGTTGTACGACCGGTTCGAAACAATGTGACGATTTACGGAGGCGGGATGACGAGCACTTGTCCCGGCCTGAGGGAATCCGGTGAGGTCAAAACGTTTTGGTTGGCCATGTAAATCCGCTTCCACTTCCGCCCGTCGTTGTAGTACCGGCGTGCAATCGAAGTCAACGTGTCGCCCTCTTGCACGGTGTAGGGAATCGGCTGCCCGGGCTGTACGGCAGGTACGGCTTTGGCTGTGGATTCAGGTGACTCGGCAGCAGTCTGGGCCACTGAGACGCCTCCTGCCGCAACAGATTCTACTTTTGCAGTTGCTGCCTCAGCCAGCGCCGCCGGATCCGGATTTTCAGGTGTGACCGGATCGCTGTAGTAATAGGCGGTCCCCCTGCCCACTTGCACATCGTTCCAGAAATACCACGGGTTCACGAAACATGCGTCAACCAGCATAGCCCCGTTCATGCCCACTATGAGGAGCGGGTTGAGGGCCGTAGCCAAAGTGGGGCTGTCTACATAGAGCTGATTGATCCGCAGGTCAAGGCTTCGGGTTACGCGGTTCGGACCGGCACAACCGGAAACAACGACCACAAGAGCAAGTATCGCAAGGGCCTTTCGCATAATCACCTCCCGGGACACTGCACCGCCGTAGGACTGGTGCCGTCTGGGCTTCAGCTCCGCGCTCGATTCCGAGCGGCGGGCCGTCCGTGGCACAGCTAATGTAGTTTACATTTTGCTTCCTGTAAAGTAAGATCTTCGTGCCGTTCTGTTTTTTTCGCGCTTCCCGGAGCTATAATCCCGTGGTGCAAGAGGTTTTCCTTCCTTTCAGCAAGTACCAGGCGCTCGGCAACGACTTTATTCTGCTCGACACCCGCAAGGTAAAGATCGCAAAGCCCGGGGAGCTGAGCCGCATTCTTTGCTGCAGGAAGCTGGGTATCGGAGCCGACGGGCTCATTCTCGTAAGTCCCCACCCCTCTTGCGCCGCACGGATGATCTTCTACAACCCCGACGGGTCCCGTGCAGGCATGTGCGGGAACGGGATTCGTTGCGTGGCCAAGTACCTTTTCGATACAGGCTGGCTCAAACAAGAAAAAGCTGCTGATAGCACCGGCTTTTGCATAGCAACGGATTCAGGCCCCCGCGAGGTGAGCCTCGGTCCGGGTGATATCGTGGAGGCGAACTTGGGGACGCCTTCCTTTGATCCTGCTTCGTTGCCTGCGCACCTAGCACCGGAAGAGGTGCAGGACCTGCGTTTCCCGGATCTCCCCTTACCTCCCGGACTCTGCCTCTCGGTGGGAAATCCGCACTGCATCTTTTTCGTTCGCGACCTCAAAAATATTCCGATAAATCGCTTCGGGCCTCGGGTGGAATGCGATCCCCGCTTCCCTTCCCGAATCAATGTCGAATTCGCCGAGCCGCTCGATAAGGCGCGATTGACATGCCGCGTGTGGGAACGGGGCGCAGGGGAAACTTCTTCTTGCGGAACAGGGGCTGCCGCAGTCTGCGTTGCAGCGACTTTACGCGGACTTGTCAACGCACGCGCAACGGTTTGCCTGCCCGGGGGCGAGATCGAAGTCAGGTGGGATAGGCCCGGCCCTGTTTTTATCCGCGGTCCGGCCCGCTTTGTCTTCAAAGGCGAGGTACCTGTCAGCCGGTCTCTTCTCGCCGCCCTATCACCCCCAAAGTCACAGCTTCAATCCCCAACCTCTTAAACTGCCGCTTGACCGATTTTACATAGTAGGGCCCTACAACCAGCAGGAGTCCCAAACCGCAACGGTAATCTCCTTCCCAGCGCGGCTCAACACGCCAGAGCTCCCCGGTGTCTTCAGCCGGCTTCTCGGGCTTGAAGACAAGCTCGTCGGGCAATTTGGGAGCCAGAAGCTTGGCAACGTCCGTCTCAGGCTGAACGGTGCGCCGCCAGGCCGGTGACCCGGGAGCAAGCACCGCGTGGATCGGAAACTTCCTGCGGTAACGCCTCAGAATGGCAAGCACCGGGCGTGTGAGGCAGCGGCCCGCTTCCTTACCCGCAATGTCCCCGATGTTCCCCAAGCTTACGTCAATGGGCAGGAAACCTTCCTCGCGAATGGCAAGAACAACGTCCCCGGGCTCAACGCGCCTTGAGTCAACGACTTTCCGCTCCTCAGCCACACCAACTGCGGTAACCGCTCCACCGGCCTCTTCGGCTGCGATACGGCGGGGCGCAGCCAGAGCGCAGCCGGCCTCACGGCAACCTGAAACCACGCCCTCAATAAGTTCCCGTTCCCGCTCGGGCGAAAATCCCCAAACCGTTAGGCAGGCGAAAACAGGCTCCCCGCCGTGCTCAAGAAGTTGGTTTACGGCCTCCGCCACCAAGCCCTCCCCTGCACGCCGCTCGCCCGCAAGTTCGAAAGCCGCCGGAACCGCAAGTGCGCTTGTGCCGGCGGTCAAAACAGGGCGACGCAGGTTTCTGCGAAAAAAAGCATGGCGGTAGTCAACGGCGAAAACAGTTTCACCGTGATCGACCCCAAGCACTCTGGGCGTAAACGTGTGGCTCGGTTCGGGCGGATCCGCCATACCAGGCCGCCTCTCGGGCAAAAAGGCTCGGGCGCGGAAACTCTCCCGGCTCAGACCGCTTCCTCGTGGAGCACTTCTCCTTCTTCTTGCGGAATCTCTCCCTCCTGCCTTTCCATTTGGGCGATAAGGGCTTCTTCCTGAGCCCGTTCCCAGCTCCACTTCTCCTCGAGATCCGTGCGGCGAAGCGCGCGAAGATATTTCTTCGCCCGTCCCAGTTCGCCGCGAAGTCTGCAGAGGACCGCGAGGCGGAAAAGGCTTTCGGGATCCCCGGGATTAAGGCGCAGATTCGCAAGAAACTCCCGCTCAGCCGTCTCGTAGTCGCTTCGCAGGAAGCAGAGAATACCCTCGCGAAGGTGCTCGTTTCTGCGCAACCGGTCCCGCTCCCGCCATGGTTCGTAAACAAGGCGGAAAAGATCTGCAAAGCTGTAAATCCAGACACCGGCTGCGATCAAAGAAGAGACAACAAGAATCTCCGTCTTGCCCGGCCCGGACCACAGGAGGGCTCCTTCCAGGACACCGCCTCCGGCAGCTACAAAGAGCGCGAAAAGCACAAGACCCTTGAAATCCCGGCCTTCCCAGAGGTGCCCCATGCCCGGGACGAACGACAGGAGAAGCGGCACAAGCCTTACTCTTTTCACCTCAAGTTCACTCCTTGCCGCCGGTGTACCGCTCAAAGTGCCGCTGAAACCGCTGCGCACACACGCAGTGGAGCGGCGCAACCAACGCGGCATTATAGGGGAGCTGGGGGCATTTCTAACGAACGCAAGCCCGGTGGAACAGGGACGACCGG
>CAZGYL010000443.1:0-4882 GCA_964529985.1 uncultured Planctomycetia bacterium
TGATTGGGGATCGTAGACATCGTGCCAAAAGATCCCGCCAGGCGCCCCGAGTCCGTTTTGGCGCAAAGCCAAAACGGACGGTAGTTATTGGACGAGGCACTAAACAAAAAAACAGGGAGAGGCACCGGTGGTGCCTCTCCCTGTCGGCCGGGAAACGCCGTTTCGCCGGATTACTCAGGCGTGCACGGCGTGTCGCACGGCAGGGTGACCTTGTCCTCCGGGTACAGGAAGCAGCCGTCCTGCGTAGGTGCGATCAGACTCCCGTCAGGCGCCGTCAGCGACTGCCCGGCGAAGAGGAAGCCGAGTTCGGCGATCGGATCGGCGATATCCACACCGCCGTCGCCGTTGGCGTCCATCTGCGCCAAGCACGGAGGCGTCTTGCACGGATCGTCCGGCGCACCGAACAGGTAGCCGAGAGTGCAGATCGGATCAGCAATGTCGATTTTCCCGTCCCCGTTGGTATCGCCTATGTGGAGCGGCACGCCGACGACACGCTCGGTGAGCTTGATCACCAGCACCGGTCTTATCGTCGGATCGGCGTTATCGCTGCTTGCGAAGTCGTACGCACCGGCCACATAGTCGAATGCAGGGTCATGCCCCGGATTCTGCGTGACCTTGAGGCCGTTGTTCGGGGCCCTACCAAGCAACCAATTGTTCACCCACTGCGTGAGCGCATTACCTTCGAAGTGCACCCACTGGCCGGGGTTCGAACCGTAGGGCACAGTGGACTTGACATCGTCAGCCGGATCCGGCACGGCGATGTCCGTCTCACCGTAAGCACCAGGCACTTCCCAAGCCTCCTGATTGTGGCGCGCACTGTTCCAGGTAACGTCTCCGTCTTGGGCATCGGCGCCGTCAGGACCGGTTCCCGTACCTTCACCCCAAGCCTTAAGCACGGCCCGTACGTACGCGTCGTGGTCGACAGGCTGGAACGCGCCTCCGCGCCTCTGCAATGCGTAGAAGAGGTGCAGCGAAGCACTCTCGGCCATCTTGTCCTCAGGGAATCCTGTGAGGTCGAACCTCACGAAGATCTCCTTGTGGTCGCCGTGGCCGCCGTTCCAGTCGCCTTCCTCGATGTAGTCGTGACCGCCGGTGTTGTTGTCCGTGCGGAAGACAAGCACGTAAGCATCGGCGGTTCCCGCGTAATCAGGCGTGGGGAATACACCGTCCTGGTACACCAGGTAATCGGGATTCATTACATTGGTGGTCACCCGGCATACGACGAGGCCTTCGGTGACAGCGTAGGCAGTGAGTCTGTAGACCAACGCAGGCTCGGTCATCTTACCGGGCGTATCGCTGTAGCTGGTTGCGTCACCGGGAATGTTGTCCGCCACCGTCTCCCACTGGGTGCTTACGATAGACCTACGCTCAAGGGCGAACTTGGTGTAGGTACCGTTGTTGGTCCAGCTCAGCTCCACGGTGGTGCCGTCGGTGGTGGCTGCAAAGTCCGTCACGCACGGCGGGATCTCGCCCATGAGAATCGAACCGAACGCAGCGCCGGTCAGAGCGCCGTTGTCGTGCGAGGTAACCGCAAGTCCCGCAAGGAAGGTTCCCTTCCCGTCTTCATCAGGCAGGGTCACGGACCCGTGGGCCTGCCACTGGCTTCCGTCCTGCGACACGAAAGCCGTGACTTGATCGCCTTGCTTCACCAGGCGCAGGTAGAAGGGCAGCTGGACAGGTTCTTGCAAACCACCGGCTTGGAACGCTCCTGCACCACCCTGCGCGCGGGCCTGGTGATCGTAACCGGGTTGGGCGCAGTTAGGGCCGGTACGCAGCATGGCAAAGCTGTATGCGCTGTTTGCCAAGCAGTTGTCACGGAACATGACACCCGCCTTAGCCCAATCGTTGACGCAATCGCTGCCCGCGGTCGGGAATTCTGTTACCGCGGCCTGGATCACAAAGTTCTCAGCTGCGATCTCTTTCCACACGAAGTGGAATTGATCGGAGCCTCCCCAGATATCAGCGCCGCTCCCCAGCACAACCGCATTGCCGTTGTCAATGTCGCTGAGATCTTCGCTGCCGGGGATTCCGACTGCACCGATATCCGAGGCAAGCCAACCGGCGGCAGGCTCGGTGGGATCGACGAGATTAGCAGAACCGTCGCCCGTGATCAAAGCCACAAGTTGGTCACCATCAAGAACCTCACCGTTGGGGAAGCTCAGGCTTCCGCCGCCAGGAAGTGTAATGTCGCAGCACACACCGTCCTTGAGAGCAGCGCCCGTGGTGTTGATCGTGATCCGCTTGCCGACGACACCTTCTTCGAAGATGCCGATACGGCCGCCATGTCCGCCGCCGCCTTCGTACACCTTGTAAAGCACAAAGTGCTTACCGGGGCTCAGAGTGACGGGGCCGACGAAATCCTGGACGGTGTTCGCACCGCCGTAACCACGCGGAACGCTGCGATAGCCGACGACCTGTCCGTCAACACGAACTGTGAAAGAATCGTCGCTAGCAACACCGAAGTAGACGGTCTTCTCCTCTTGCACGCAGAGGTAGAAAGCAACAGCAACTATGCAGTTGTTGACGTCGCCGCCGTAGTAGTCATCGAAGTTGAAGTTCGCATCACCTGTCCATTCGTTCCAGGTGAGCACTCCGCCTGGGTTGATCGTATCGCAATTGTTGCAATTGTTCGTTACGATCCCCCTTACATTGTCAGGAACTGTGTCGCCGGCTTTCGGCCGGTAGTCGGGATTGCTTTCATCAATGTTCGGATCGCTGGTGCTCTGAATCTGAACCGCCTGCAGTTCAGCATCACCCGGAGCTGCCCCGCCCGGATTGTCCATCGGTCCCAGCATAAGCAGGGATTGCACAAACCCGGCCTCATTTATGACACCCCCTTCGCAAGTGTCGCCGTCCGGATCAATGCTGACTGAAATACCGCTCGCAGGAACCAGAGTCGGGCCGAGGATGTCTTCCACCGTGGCATCTTCGCAGGAGATCTCAGCCGGAAACTCGGTCGAGCGGGCATTGGTCGAACGAATTTCCTGAATAAGCGTTACGTTATCCGGAGGCGTGCCTTCTGCAGCGGTAATGCACATTTGGGCGGTGTTGGCGCAAGTATCAGGCACCGATACGGTGCGAACGACATTAAGCTGAATCTGGCTTACGATCGAATCGTCACCGATTCCCGGACCAAGGAACTTGATCCTGTCGTCCATGTAGGTGATAGGAGCGCCGGTTTCAGGATCCTGCAGGCGGATCCGGGTGTTCCACCCACCGCCTCCTTCCCATGCCTGCACCCGCAATTGGCTGATCCCGGGCGGGAAAACAGCAGGCACAAGCTCTTGGCATACTCCCGAACCGCGGCATGCATTCACGCTCAGTACTCGAACGTTGTTGACCCAGACCTGACCGGAGTCATCGCTTCCGTGGCAGACATTAAGCACAAGCGGCGCTCCGGTGGTGTTTTCAACGTACGTAGTTGCGACCGCCACAATGTTGTCGTTGGACTGAGTGGGCAGCCCGTTAGGCTGAAGCACATTGTTGTTGATCCAATCTACGATTGCGTTCCAGTCGGCGAGGTCGCCCCGAGGCGGGTAAGGGGCTCCCGGATTAAGGCTGATAAGCAGGCTATACGAAGCCCATACGGGGTTTTCTGATAAGTCGCCGAAACGCCAGCCGTCACTGGGTGAGGCTCCGCCGAAATCGATGTCCGCCCACTCGGTACCTGCTTTCGGGTTCTCAGCAACTATGTCGTGCGGAGCAACCCAGTTAGCATCCAGGGCACCGCCGGGGCCGCAGCCGAGCGGGTTGTTGAGCAGGAGGAAGTTCCATGCATGTCCCATGATCCAGCCGTTCATGTTGGCGTAGTTCGGCTTCACGGGACCTGTTGTAAGCGCAACACCATAGTTGTTGGTTCCACCCTGGTTTTGCGCCTTAAGGATCACCTCTCCGGCGTCGAAGTCCTTCACAAAGACGCGGCTTCTCTGGTTTACATCGCCGTTGCCGCCTTCGTCCACGCCTATAAGCGCCCCTGTTTCAACCCAGCCTTCGTCAAGGACCCACGGCATGTTCGCGCCGATGTTAACACGGCAATCGATCATGATCGCGATGGTTCCAGGCGCATCCAAAACGAGCTTCAGCCCGTAGTCCGCCACGTCGCGGTCGTTATTTGCGACCATGACGTACTGCGCGCCTCTCAACCCTTCGGGGATTTCATTCCATTGATGCGTTCTGTCGGTGAAGGCCAAGGAATCTTCCCCGAGCGGGTCAGCGGCCAGCTCCGGTGGCGTGTTTCCCGACGTCCCCAGCCGCTCTACACTCGTGATGCTCGCAGAAACCTGCGAACACAACAAGCATAGGAGGCCGAAGACGCCGAGCGCTACGACAGCCTTCCTTCTCATAAGTTACCTCCTTTGCAAAACCCTGTTGGGAACCCACACCCTACCATAACAAGCAAGGTGCACACTGAACCTAAACGCATTGGACCCACTTCCGAACCAAGCCCGGTTCACTCAGACTTTGTAGCGTTTTCATACACTAAAAGCCCAAGTCGTGCATTGTTCCGGAAGTCCTACTCCTCTCTTTTTCAAACCCGAACGCCTTTGTCAGTTTTGCCAACGCCACAAAAGCCATTATAGCCACACACAGGCTTGAAATCAACAAGTGTGCGAGCGCCCGCGCTGAACTTTCGCACCGCTCTGTGTGTGTTTTCCACCTCAACCCGGCTATACGACATGAGGCTCACAAACGCCTGACTTTTCCTGCCCACTAACGTGTCGGTAATACCATTGTAGCTATCCGCCTCGGCGCCTTCAAGGGGGGGTAAACCGCGGTCGCCCGGGCATTATGAACCGGATCTCACCTGCCGGTGGCGCAAGTTGCACCAAAGCCTTTGCGAGCAAGAGCTTGGGAGAGTCGTTCCCCGGGCCCCGAAGCGTCA
>CAZGYL010000444.1:0-4875 GCA_964529985.1 uncultured Planctomycetia bacterium
CTTCCGCTTTTTCTATGCCTGTTCGGAACGGTAAGTTCATGGTGTGCTGATCCTTTCGTAGATTGGATCCAGGTCTCGGAGGTCATGTATCACCCTCCGGGCGCCGGAGAGGATCTTGAATTCATTGAGCTTGTAAACACAGGTCCGCGCCCTGTCGATCTGACGGGCTGGCGTTTCAGCGAGGGAATATCTTTTACATTCCCTGCCGGAGTTTTTCTTAAGCCAGGTGATTTCCTTGCCGTCTGCAAGAACCGAAGCGCCCTGGAAGCATGGGCCGGACCCGGCCGCTACATCGGCGACTACTCCGGCAACTTAGACAACGACGGAGAGCCGGTGGCGCTTCTCGACGCACAAGGCAGAACGGTCTTCCGCTTCCGTTATGACGATGACGGCGACTGGGACGTGAACGCCGACGGCGAAGGAGCCTCGCTCGAACGCATCTTCTTCCAGCATGATCCTGACTGGGGCGCTTCTTTCCGAGCGAGCCGGGTTTTGGGAGGAACACCGGGCCGGCCGAGTTCGTGGCGCAACAACCCACCGCCCGGGCCGGTCCTAACCCCTTGCCGCTTGAATGAAATAGAGGTGAGGGGGGAAAGGGCAACCGTTGAGCTTTTCAATCCCTCTGAAAGCCTCCAGTCTCTTCAAGGCTTCGAGTTGATTCCTGAAGGTAGCATGGATCGGGCGGTACCGCTTGACGGCGTGGAAGTCGCCCCCCAGGGCACGGTTCTACTGAACGTCGACCTCTCGGGAATTCCGGGCGGCGTGTTGAGGATCTTTTTGGTGCAAACAGCAGACCTAGCTCTGGTTGACGTTATGAAGATCGGCGGGGCCGCCCAGGAGGCCGTCTACGCGCGCTACCCTGACGCAACGGGACGAGTGTGGCGGGTGCAAGGCGCAACTCCGGGTGCACCCAACGATCCCCCACCGCCTTCTCCGGTTGTTTTCTCGGAGATCAATTACCACCCTCCGGGCGGCGAAAAAGCTCTTGAATGGGTGGAAATCGTCAATGTAAGCGACCGGCTCATTGATCTTACCGGCTGGCGGCTAACCAAGGCGGTTTCCTACACGTTTCCGGACGGCGTGACGCTCCAGCCGGGTGAAGTCGCCGTTGTGGCTGCCGATCCTGCGCGCTTTGCAAGCCGTTGGGGTTTCCAACCTTTGGGGCCTTTCGCAGGAACGTTGGCGGATCGCGGCGAGGTCCTCCGCCTCAGAGACGGCGAAGGACTGCTTGTTGACCAGGTCGCTTGGGCTGATGACGGACCCTGGCCCCGAGCACCCGACGGTGGTGGAAAGACACTGGTACGGCTGTCGCCGTTGCTTGCCGGCTCAGCGCCCGGGGCCTGGCGGGCCTCAGAGCGGGACGGAGGCAGGCCCGCTGAGGTAGGCTGGGTCGAACCCCAAGCGGTTGATCCTGTGGTTTTTGCTGTTATGAACGATCCTGCAGTGCCGCGCCCGGGGCAACCTGTTTCACTGCGTGCCGTTGTAACGAGCCCCGAGCCTATCTCAGCGGTGTCCGTTTTCTGGCAGCGGGACGGGGAGAGTTCCTTCCACCAGGTCCAAGCACAACCGGCGGAAAACCTCCCGCTTCAAGGCCGCGCATTCCACGCGCTTCTTCCGGGGCTGGACGAAGATGGGGTGGTTGCGTTCTTCATTGAAGCCCGCACAACGGCAGGCCGCACAGGCCGCTATCCGCCCGAAGGCGAGGCGCTTTTCCCTGTGGACAGCCGGCCGGACGCTTCCGACACGGTGACATTCCGAATTGTCATGCGCGCTTCAGACTGGGAGGAACTCAGAAGCCGCAGTCCCTACAGCGATGTGTTTCTGCCCTGCACGCTCGTTTACCGCGGGAAGCCTTATTACCTGGCCAAAATGCGTTTTCGCGGCCGAAACGCGCGGCACCATGAACCTAAGTCCTACCGCGTTGATCCCGGGCACCACAACAGGTTTCCGCTCGGAGAAACGCTGGCCCTGAACGCACAGCGGCATGAAGATCAGCGCCTCGGACTTGATCTGCTCGCCCGTTGTGGTATTCCGACCCCGCGTTCGCGCTTCATTGAGGTGGTAACCGACGAAGGACACCGGAGGGACTACCTTCAGGTCGAGATGATCAATGAGGATTTCATACGCAGAGTGTTTCCCGATGAGGCCGACGACGGCAATCTGTACCGCGGGAACAACAGTGCGGATCTGACTTACCGTGGAGATGATCCCGATGCCTACCGCGGGCGTTACGATAAGAAAACCAATACCGAAGAGAACGATTGGACGGATTTGATAAACCTGTGCAAGACTTTGAGCGATCCAACTCTTTTTGCAACCGAGGTTCAGAACGTCATACATTTCTCCGAATGGGCCCGGTGGTACGGGGTCATGGCCATTCTCAACAACGAGGAAAACAGTCTGGCGAATGATCGCGGCGACGATTATTTCATATACTCGGATTCAGCCACAGGGAAATTTTGGCTGCTCCCTTGGGATCTGGATACCATTCTGGATACACCCACAGAGCCGCTTTTCAGGCCGACGCTGCCGGTTATCCGGCGCTTTCTGAGTTGGCCGCCTGCAGCGCGCATTTACACCGAAACAATCGTCGAAGAACTCGCCTCACATGCGCGGCCCGACGTTTTGGCTTCAAGGCTTGCACCTGCCGAAGCCTTTGATACGGATCCCGTTGAACTTGCAAAGCTCAGAGACAATGCGGCCGTCCGCGCGCGGTTCCTTAACGGCGAAATTCCCCGGAAGCTTACCGTCGAAGCCGATACGGCCCAAGCAGCCGCGCTGGTGCGGTGGCACGACACGTGGCGCTCCTTCAAAGGCAAGACCGATCCCGCACCCGGGATCGTATGGACCGAGCCGCAATTCGACGATTCTTCTTGGCAGCTCGGGCAAGGAGGTTTCGGCTACGGCGACAACGATGACACGACCGTACTTGCCGATATGCGCCGGAACTACAGCACCCTTTACCTGCGAAAAACCTTCACAGTGGGGGATCCGACCTCTGTTGAAACGCTTACGCTGAAGGTGTGGATCGATGACGGTTTTGTCGCCTACCTAAACGGCATTGAAGTTGCAAGGTACAACGCCGGTCGGCCCGGATCGATTCTTGATCACACTGCAACCGCCGACAACGGAATCGAACCCCGCGAGCGGGCTTTCCAGATCCAAGATCCACAAACACTTCTTCGCAGCGGAAAAAACGTGCTTGCGATCCTGGGATTGAATTCAAGCGTGCAAAGTGGAGATTTTTCTCTTGATGCTTTTCTGAGCGCAGGAGGGGCGGAAGGAGAAAGCTACGGGACGGGAGAGGTAATAGTTGCAACGCGCGGGCAGGTACGACTCTTCGGCCTTGCACCTCCATACCTCACTGTCGAGGTGAAGGCCGGCGGCAGGCCCGCTTTTTACGACGTTAAGAGCTTCGGTTGGGAAACGTTCCTCAACCTTCTTCCCGGATCGAATCCTATTTCGCTCGGGCTTTACGACGAAACGGAGGCCTTGCGCCTGACACACTCGGTTACGGTTTATTTCAAGGAGCCCGGCAGGCTCTCAGGCGTCATTGACCGGTCTTTGACACTGAGCGATTCCGAGGGACCTTACTTGATCCAGGATCAAACGGTTATTGAACAGGACGCACAGGTTTCCTGCAGGCCGGGTGCGGCCCTTTTGGTTCTTCCCGGAGCAAGGGTCACGGTGCGGGGCACGTTCGAAGCGCTCGGTACCCGGGAAAACCCTGTCTTGATCCTTCCTGCAACAAGTGAGGGCGGGGCCGGCGGCTTTGTAATCGAGCCGGGAGGAAGATTTGAGGCCGGGCACCTTAAGGTGCGCGGAATCGGAACAGACGGCGCAGGAGCCATTGAGGTTCAAGGCGGCAGCGTCACCGTTTCCGCTTCGCGTTTCGAAAACCTGCCGGGTTGGGCGTTGCGGAGCCGAGGGGGAATCGTGAGGCTTTCAGATATCACCGTAAAGGGCGCTCAAGGCGGAATCCTTATAGAAGATACCGACGCTGAGATCTGGTGCCTCTCGGCCCAAGGCCTTAGAGAGGAGCCTGCGGTCAGGCAAACGGGCGGCCGGCTTGCGCTCAAGGGGGCACTGATTCAAGGAGGTGAAACAGGATTGCGCATCGACGGCGCAGCGTCCCTCTCTGCTGTAACTTGTATTGGTGTCTCGCAACAAGCTTTCCACATCCTCTCACGCACCACAACGGGCTCTTTTATCGCAGCGCTCCAAAGCACGGTCGGTCTGCTTATAGATTCCGACGGCGGCCTCAGCCTTGATCATGCGACGGTGGCTGGGTGCGTGACAGGCGCTCAAGTTTCAGCAGGCGGCTCCTTTACTGTTGAAGACTCTATCTTCTGGTTCAACGAAGACGCGATCAGCCTTTCAGGAGGGGCGGGTTTTTCGGCACGTTTTACAACCGGACCGACCACCTGGCCCGGTGATGGAAATCAAGCGACCGATCCTATCTTTCAGGGCGGAGGGGAAGCGCGCTACGGCTTGAGCCCCGAAAGCCCTTGTGCTGCAAATGCAAGTGATGGAGGCTTTCGAGGAGCATTCCCTGTGGGCGCTTCTGTGCCGGAGATCACAGAAGTCTTTCCTCAGACCGGGTCCACAAGAGGCGGAACTCTCATCAAGATTACAGGTCGGAACTTTACGGAAGTCTCGGTGGTTCTTTTCGACGGCGTCCCTGCCTCTGAAATTTCATTCGTAAGCAGTACGACGCTCACCGCCAAGACCCCGCCGCACGCTGAAGAAGGTACGGTTGAAGTTAAGGTGTGGAACCAACTCGGCCCCTCGACCCGCTCAGGCGCCTTCACTTACCGCGCTGCGATTCTGAGAGGAGATGTCAACGGCAGCGAAAAGCTGGATATCTCGGACGCC
>CAZGYL010000445.1:0-4869 GCA_964529985.1 uncultured Planctomycetia bacterium
CAAAGGCACCGCCGAACTGTGGATTTGGTGCCGCAACAAAGCCCGTGTAACCGTCACCGTCGGCGAAGACCGATTCCCTTCAGAAGCTCTCAAAGGTAAAGACGGGCTTTATGCCTGGCGCCGTTTGGGGCGGACGGAACCGGACCGGAAAAAGATAGAGATCTCAAGTTCCGGCAAACAAGATACAGCGGCGCTTTGCCTTTGTTACGAAGGCTGCACGTTTCAGCCTGATCTCTGGCCTCTTGCTTGGATCCGTCCCGGAGACCCTACACCGGTAGGAGACGGACGTCCCTCAACGTGCCGCCACCTGAACCAGGCTTTCAAGACCTACACCTTTCCTGATAAAAAAGCCTGGGAAAAACGTGCCGCATACCTGCGCCGGCATATTCTTGTTGCCTGCGGTCTTTGGCCGCCGCCTCAAAAGCTGCCTCTGCGCCCTCAGATATTCGGGCGTATAGAGCGCGAAAATTACACGGTCGAAAAGGTGTTCTTCGAATCATGGCCCGGTTTTTACGTAACCGGAAACCTCTACCGCCCCAGGGGCCGGAAAGGGCCTTTCCCCGGAGTTCTCTGCCCGCACGGACATTGGAGAAAGGGCCGCTTTTCCGATGAAGGAGAGCCTAAGGGAGGAGTTCCCCAACGCGCGATCACGCTTGCCAAACTGGGCTTTGTGGCTTTTACCTACGACATGGTCGGGTACGGGGATTCAGCACGCCAAATGAAGCATACCTTTGCAAGTCCTGAAAACGAGCTTTGGGGCAACAGCCTTATGAAGCTTCAGCTTTGGAACGCCATCCGCGGGATCGATTTCCTGTGCTCCCTTCCGGACGTTGATCCCGACCGTATCGGGTGCACCGGAGCTTCGGGAGGCGGCACCCAGACTTTCATGCTCATGGCGATCGACAAGCGCGTTAAGGTCGCAGCCCCTGTCAACATGATTTCGGCTTTTATGCAGGGAGGTTGCGAATGCGAAAACGCGCCCCTGCTTCGAATCGACACTATCAACCCTGAAATCGCCGCGCTTATGGCGCCGCGGCCTCTTCTAATGGTTTCGGCGACCGGCGATTGGACTTCCCATACGCCGCAGGTCGAGTACCCGATGGTGCGCTCGATTTACGCGCTCTATGGAGCCCGGGATCGAGTTAAAAACGTGCACATTAAAGCGCCGCACAACTACAACCGCGCTTCGCGCGAGGCAATGTACCGCTTCTTCGTCCATTATCTCCAAGGCAAAGATCTTCCCGCTTCCTTCCGCGAACCGCCGTACACCATAGAGAAGTACGAGGACCTCAGCGTATGGGCCGGTCGAGACCTGCCTCCGGGAGCGGTGGGCCGAAAGGAGCTCGAGCGTTTTCTTATTCAGGACGCCCGCAGGCGGCTTACAGCTTTTGCACCGCGCGATTCCAAGCGGCTTGAGCGCTTCAGGCGGGATATAGGATCTCTCTGGCGACACGTAATGGCGGTTGACACCAGGCTGGACCCGGATCGGATTGAGGCCGTGTTGACCGGAAGGACGGTGCTTGAGCTCCGCGGCATCGGAGCTCTTACTGCAATAGGCTTGATCATCAAACGCGGCCCGGAACGAGTGCCCGCCGTCCTGTACAGCCTGCCCCGGAAACCGCGTGAGCTCTTTGAGAAGCCCGCAACCGCGATACTCGTACACCCTGAAGGCAAGGCAGCCCTGCTTGACCCGCAAACAGGAAGGCCCGGCCCTTACATAACTGCACTGCTTAAGGCAGGCGTGTCGGTGCTCGCCGTTGATGTTTTTCTAACCGGGGAATTCCACAGCCCCTTCCACAGAACCGTCAGAAAGAAAATCGGACGTTACTTTACGACTTACAATCGAACGACTCTCGTAGAACGAGTGAGAGACATCGTCGCAGCGCTTCGCTTTGTAGAAGGAGGGCTTAATGAGCGGCCTATTGTGATCGGGCTCGGCAGGGCCGGCAGGTGGGCTCTTCTTGCAGGTCCTTCCCTCCCGGAGGAAGGAGCGCTTGGTGCGGATTTGAAAGGCTACGCTTCCGAGAGGGAAGAACTTTGGCTCGGAGAAGACTTTGCTCCCTCGATTCTCGCAGCAGGTGCGCTCAAGTGCGCGGCCGCCCTTACCGCACCCCGCAGGCTTGTGCTCTTCAACGTAGGCCCGCAGTTTCAAAGTGAATGGCCTCTTGCAGCGTACAGAAGCGCGGATGCCCCGGACAATTTGACCGTAACGGCTTCGCCCCTTGGACCCGAAGACTTGGCGCGTGCCGTTGTTGAGGACTGACTCTCCATGGGCTTTGTAGGTGCGTTTTTCCTACTCGTACTCGTCTTGTCTACGACCGAACTTTTTCTCCTTATCCGTGTCGCTGCCGCGATCGGCTTTTTCCCTGCCATGGGCCTCTGCATTCTGACAGGTGTGATAGGTGGTCTGCTCGTAAGGCATCAGGGCCTCGCAACGATAAGAGCCATTCAGCGGGAATTTGCAACAGGAGGTCTTCCGGCAGACGAACTCGTTGGAGGAGCGCTTCTCCTGCTTGCCGGGGCACTCCTCTGCGTTCCGGGGTTCATAACCGATGTGGTGGGGTTCGCCCTCCTTATTCCGCCTCTGCGGCGGGCGGCGGCAGGGTTCATTCGCAACCGGATTTTCCTGCGTTTCAGCTTATGCACTTGGGAAAATCGGGAGGAAGAAAGCGGAGCCGAGCCGCCTGGAGCTTCCACTCCCCCATGGGACGACCGCAGGATCATCGATGCTGAGTTTAAGGAGAAGCCGCGCGGTGATGATTGAAACCCTTCTTGATCCTACCGTTTCACCTCAGCCGCCGGTCTGCTGTTTCCTTCCCACGTAAAACTCAAGGAAAATCCAAAGGCCCACCCCGATGCAGATCGAGGCGTCGGCTACGTTGAAATTGGGCCACGTCAATTCCTTCCCTCCGGGCAGGCGGATAAAAAAGCGGAAAAAGTCCCGTACCGCACCGTAAACTAACCTGTCGTAGAGGTTACCGGCGGTCCCTCCCGCTATGCAGCCCAAGCAGAAAAGAAAAAGCGGCCCTGTCGGCCGGCCCAGAAAGACATAAGCTCCGATAGCGATCAAGGCGGCGATCGAGATCACAACAAGGAACCAATACCAGCCTGCGAACCACCCGCTGAACGCCCCGGGATTCATCACGCACTGGAGTTGGAAAAAACCGGGGATTACCTTTATGACGTGCGCTGAGACAACCCTTCCCTGGCGGATCACCGCGCCGGCGGCGCGGAAAACTATTTCCTTACTTGCCAGATCGACAAGCAAAATGCCGAAGGCCGGCAAGAGAAGCAGTATGCAACGCTCCTTCATGGAAAGCGGGCTTGTGGTGCTGTTTTGCGACACCGCGTGATCTCCTGCCGTGCAAAGTCCCCGGCCGCACCGGCGCGCCGATTCTACGGGAGAGGCCCGCTGAACTGCAAGTGCTTGCCCGAACGCGGGCACAGGGTAAAATGCTGCACGGCTCGGTACCGAAACGAAGCGGAGTGAAGAGAACAGATGGCGAGAACGATCTTCCTGCCCGTCCTCCTTTGCGCCGGGTGCCTCTCGCCGCGCTACCCGGGTTCGCTTGACGATCCTCCGGTGCTTTTCTCAAACGCCCAGGCGGCCATCCTGCGCGATGATTGGGAGGATGCAGCCGTCCTTCTCGGCCGCTTTCTGCGCGAGCAACCCGGCAGTCCTTACGCTCTTCAGGCTCGTTACCTTCTTGGCACCTATTACCTGCGGGAGTGCGACCTTGAGGGTGCCCGAAGCGAGTTCACCTTCGTCGCCGAACATGCAGGCGCAAGCCGGCTGGGGCGCCACGCGCGCATCAGGCTCGGTGACACCGCTTGTGCGGCGGGTGAGTACGATCTGGCAGCCTCCGTATACCAGGAGCTCCTTTCGGACGCCCGCAAGTGGGGTGACGAAGCCGAGTTGCTCTTTAAGCTCGGCATCGTAAGACAGCGTCAGGGCAGGTGGGGAGAAGCCGACAGCCTGTTTGAGCAGGTCCGAAACCGTTTCCCGCGAAGCGTGTTTGCACGCAGAGCGGCGGAGCAGCTCGCGGTACCCCGCTACTTTTCCCTGCAGGTGGGGGCTTTTCGAGACCGCCGCAATGCGGAAGAGAAAAAAGCGGCCCTCGAACGGAAGGGCCACCGGGCTGAGGTGTGCAGGTTGAACCGGCACGGCCGTCCCTTCTGGTGTGTGAGGATCGGTTCCTTTCAAACCAGGGAACAGGCGATCCGCTTCAAGTCACGTATGCGCTCAGATCCGGACATAGCCCGCGCCGATATAGTTCCCTGATCCCTCAGGGTTTGAATCTCGCCGATTTCAGACCAACCTGACACCGGCAAGAGCAACGCAGAGATCGGCGATCCGGTTTTTCCCCCGGGAGGGCTGCAGGCTTTCTTCCGGGTGGCTTTAACAATGAGCCGGTGGAAATGAGCCTGGGGAAGCGTTCGGCCGGGTAAGAGCACAGCTTACGCAGAAGCTCAACCCGGCCTCACATGTAGCTCATCCAGAGCAAGAGGGTCGATCCGGCAAACTGCCTCTCGTCTTGCGTGTAGAAAGCCGCGATAAATGTCGGCGGCCGGACCCCATATTTTTCATTCTTTGCTCGCGGCCTCAAAGCCGGATCGATCTCCCCGAGGCCGCGGCTTCCTGAGGATCTCCCGCCGTATTTGCTAATATGTGAAGGCCGCAGTGGGCAAGTGCGTCCATGTTTCCGGTTTCCGGGCTGCACAAAAGGCGCCCTCAAGGAGCTTAAAGGAGGCAGCGGACTATTCAGGCATTCCCTAACGGTGGGGCCAGATGAAAATTTCCTATCGGGTTGCTGAGCTCGAGTTTCGCCATTTTGCGGTGAGGCTGGGGACGTCAGGATCGCCGAGGTC
>CAZGYL010000446.1:0-2421 GCA_964529985.1 uncultured Planctomycetia bacterium
GAAAGTTTCACCAGGAATTGGTCGCCGTTGCGCATACTGAAGACGACGTAGTAATTCTTGCTGTAAAACTCCTCACCCCACGTGATTCTATGGAGATCAAAGCCTACATCCTCGGTCGGCCTCAAAGCCTGCCAGAAAGGCCGGGCGTCCGCCAGTTCTCCGGCGGCTTTAAGTGCTTTGGCCCAAGCCGCATCCCCGGCCTCATCCACCTGCTGGAGAAGCCGGGAACCCGAGAAGCTCACATTCCAGTAACCCGGGCCGGTGATCCCTTCCCATATATCCGTAAGCTTATAGCGCTGAAGCAGCCCTTGGCCCGGGAGTAAAGTTACGAGTTTCCCGGCGGTCTCACCCAGACTCTTACGCCAATCCTCCTTCAGCGCAGGCTCGGTCTTTGCTTTGGGTTCCTTTGTCAGAACGATACCCAGCGGCCATAGTTCGGGCCTCAAAGCCGCAATAGGCGCTTCGCCTTCGTTCTGCAAAGTTACAGTCAACTGAACGGCGTTTGCATTTGCGGGATCCGACCTGTTGAGTTCAAGGGACAATGTGAGTTTGGGTTGCGGTTTTTCAGGCGGCTTGGTCTCTTGAGGTTTCTTAACCTGCTTCTTTTCACCGGCTTTGGAAGTGGTTTTCTCCTCGACCTTTTCCTTCTTCTCAACAAAAAGAATATGCCAGCCGAACTGAGTCTTGACCGGCTGATCGTAGTACTTACCCGCCGGGATTTGAAAGACGACTTGCTTTATCTCGGGAGCAATGTTCGACCGCTTGGTTACCGGCCCCAGCCTGCCTCCGGCCCTCTTGGTGTAGTAGTCGATGGAGTAGCGCTGCACCGCCTCATCCCAGCTGATTTTCCCGGCCTTAAGCTGCTTGAGGACTTCTTCCGCCTTTTGCTTCTCGTTTTCGGCGAAAAGGATATGCCGCACGTAAACACGCTCGGTCTGCGCGCCTACGAGGCACCTGCGGCCTCCAATGACACCGAGAAGCACACCGAGAATCACAAGTCCCTTTCGCATGGCTCGCTCGACTCCTTTCAGTACCTAACCCGCTCGCGGCGGAATGCGGGTTTTGACCTTATTCAGACCGGCCTCTCCGAAACAAATCCCTATGAGCGGCCGGCGCGCTTGGAAACGGTCATTATAGAGCTTTTCCCTCCGGGTTCCAGCCCATTTGAGCCGGGCGGATACCCCGACGAATCATAGGGAAACCACCCAAGAGCTTTGAAGCGCTCCCGCGAATTCAGGCACCGAAAGCCAAGAGTCGTAAGTTCGGGCTGAAAGCGGAAGGAATACGAACCCGACAACGCGCGGCCAACCCTCTCCTCCCTCCATAGCACGCCTTATCAAGGGCAGGAGGTAAGGGTCGTCCATGCGCGCAACCGCTGAACCCCGGTTAGCCGACATGATCACTGCCCCGGGGCACGCACCGGCTTCCCCGAGCGGCTCCCACCTGTGAACCAAAACTTGTTCAGCCAGTTTTTCCCAAACCCCCTCGGCCCGCGCCAGAGCCTTTCCATAGCGCTGTGCGCACCAGGGGCAATGGGTTCGGCTGTCAAGCACCAAGGGATACGCCCCACCGGCGGATTGCCGAGCCGAAGAGAGGATTTCCTCCCTTGAAGTTTCAGGAAGGAGAAGCAGCGGATCGTGGCGGTAAGGGCAAGGAAGGAGTTCTTCTCCTTCACGCCACGAAAAGGTAAGAGGGCCTTTCTCTTCCGCTCCCCCGCCCGTGATCGCCCGACCTAAGGTCAGAGCGTACCGCTCGGCCGTCTCCTGCTCCGGCGCCACGACCAACACAGGAGGAACGAAAGGATCGGGACCGAGCGCAACCGACCGGACTTTTTCAATGAACCAAGCCGGTGTGCCTTCAGGCGCACCGGCTTCAAAGGCCGCCGCAAGCCGGGCGGCCGCACCCAAAGCGATTGAAGGATCTTCTAAGAAACTCTCAATGTATTGCTGGAGCGTCCACCACCCGGACGGGCTCACTCTTTAACCTCATAGTCGGCATCAACCACGTTGTCTTTGCCGGCCGATCCTCCGCTCTCAGCGGCTGATCCCGAAGCACCGCCTGTCTGCCCGGCCGTAGCACCGGCTGCGCCGGCCTTCCGGTAGAGCTCTTCCGAAAACTTGTACATCTCCTTGTTCAGGGCGTCTATTCCGTTGCGGATAGCCTGCGCGTCGTCGCCCTCCTTAAGCTTGCGCAATTCGTTGATTTTGGCCTCGATGGCCTGGCGCTGGCTTTCGGAAAGCGCTCCTTGGTTCTCCCGCAGAAGCTTCTCGGTTTGATAGATCACCTGGTCGGCTGCATTCTTCGCTTCTGCAAGTTCCCTGCGCTTGCGATCCTGCTCGGCGAAACGCTCGGCCTCTTCGGTCATGCGCTTGATGTCCTCCTCGGTGAGCCCTGCTATCTCCAGCACCTTCTGCTTGCTCG
>CAZGYL010000446.1:2431-4855 GCA_964529985.1 uncultured Planctomycetia bacterium
ATTGCGCCTTTCCAGTTCCAAGGTCTTTGGCCGAAACGTTCAGAATACCGTTCGCATCGATATCGAACGTAACCTCAATCTGCGGTACCCCGCGAGGGGCCGGTGGGATCCCATCCAGAATGAACGAGCCCAACAGGCGGTTGTCGGCCGCCATCTCGCGTTCTCCTTGATACACCTTGATCTCAACCGAGGTCTGGCCGTCCGCGGCTGTGGAGAAAATCTCCTTGCGGGTTGTGGGAATGGTGGTGTTGCGCTCGATCAATTTCGTCATAACACCGCCAAGGGTCTCGATTCCGAGGCTGAGCGGCGTTACGTCCAGAAGCAACACGTCTTTGAGATCCGCATCGCCCATGAGAATGCCCCCCTGGATCGCCGCTCCCATGGCTACGACCTCATCGGGGTTCACGGATCGGTTGGGTTCTTTGCCGAAGATCTTGCGTACCATTTCCTGGACGCACGGCATTCTCGTAGAGCCGCCCACCAAGATCACCTCGTCGATATCGGACGGGGTCAGCTTCGCATCAGCAAGCGCCAGTTCACAGGGTTTCCTTGTGCGCTCAAGTAAAGGCTCGATCAAGCTTTCCAATCGAGCCCTGGTGATCTCCATAACCAGGTGCTTGGGCCCTGTCTGATCGGCCGTAATGAAGGGCAGGTTGATCTCGGTCGTCATTCGGCTTGAAAGCTCGCATTTGGCCTTCTCCGCGGCCTCCTTGAGGCGCTGGAGGGCCATGGGGTCTTTGCGCAGATCAATCCCTTCTTTCTTTTGGAACTCATCGGCCACCCAGTTCATCAGGGCTTCGTCGAAATCATCACCGCCCAGGTGGGTGTCGCCGTTTGTGGAAAGTACCCTGAAGACTCCTTCCTCAACCTCAAGAATACTTATATCGAAAGTACCGCCGCCCAAGTCGAAAACGGCGATCTTCTCGCTCTTCTTCTTGTTAAGGCCGTACGCCAAGGCGGCCGCAGTCGGCTCGTTGATGATCCGCTCGACTTTGAAGCCGGCGATCGTTCCGGCGTCCTTGGTGGCCTGACGCTGGCTGTCGTTGAAGTAGGCCGGTACGGTGATCACCGCCCGTGTTACTTTCTCTCCGAGGTAATTCTCCGCAGTCTCTTTGAGTTTCTGCAGGATCATCGCGGAGATCTCGGGCGGTGTGTACTCCTTGTTCTGCACCTTTACTTTAACGTACTCGTTGGGTCCCCCCACGATCTCGTAAGGCACCATCTGCTCCTCGGTGGTGACCTCACTGCGCCTGCGGCCCATGAATCTCTTGATCGAGAAGATCGTATTCTTCGGGTTGGTTATGGCCTGGCGCTTCGCCGGGCCGCCTACAAGGCGCTCGCCCTTATCTGTAAAAGCGACAACCGACGGCGTGGTCCTGCTGCCCTCTTCATTCGGGATCACCACCGGCTCGGTGCCTTCCATTACGGCTACAACGGAGTTCGTCGTTCCAAGATCGATTCCTATGATCTTCGACATGGCTTCCGTCTCCTTGCCTCGTTCGTCTCTCCACTGAATCAGCTAGGGTTTTCCCGCCTCTCAACCCGGCAACCCCTTATCGACCGTGTTTCCGAGCAACTTTCGCGGCCGCCGGGGACCGGCGCGGCTCCGAACCGAATCGCCCCAGGCCACCCGCCGGGATGCGACCCGGTTCATTCTGTTTCTTGCAAATCGTATTCCCTTTTGAGTCGAGCGCAAGAATCTTTGTAACTCCTTATCATACAAGAGCTTACAAGGCCCATTCACATAGGTCCCAAAATCCTTTCTGCCAAGTTGGCACTCTCTAAGCCGGCCAGGCCGACAACCTGCCAATTTGGCAGTCAGAGGCCGGACGAGGTTTTGCTGCTCTTCTCGACCTCGGCTTTCCCCTCCTTTTCTTTCTTGTTAAGCCCGTACTTCTTTATCTTTCGATACAGCGTTCTCTCACCGATCTGGAGGATTTTTGCTGCGGCCTGCCGGTTTCCACCCACGCTTGCAAGAGTATTCCTTATCAGTTCTTTTTCGACCTCTTTAAGGCTCACACCCACAAGACCGGCAAGCCTGTCCTGAGGCGTCTTCGTGCGGCGGATCCGCTCGGGAATGTCCTCCACAGTCAGATGATCGCCCGTGCTTACCACCACCATTTCCTCAATGCAGTTGCGCAGCTCCCGTACGTTTCCAGGCCAGGGATAAGAGCAAAGGATTGAAAGCGCCTCCCTGTCGATCGCTGTTATGCGCTTGCCGTAGGCGTTCGCAAATTCGCGCAGATAATGGTACACAAGGGGCGGTATGTCCGAGGTACGTTCTCTTAGCGGCGGAATCTCAATGAGGATTCCCTTAAGCCGCCAGTAGAGATCCTCCCTGAATTTCCCCTGGGCGATCAACTCTTCAAGATTCCTGTTCGTTGCAGAGATGATCCGTACGTCCACCTTTATAGGCTGGTTGCT
>CAZGYL010000447.1:0-4850 GCA_964529985.1 uncultured Planctomycetia bacterium
ATCCTCTGCCAAATAATTTGGGAAGTTCTCTGCCAATTAATGTGGGAATTAGCACCATGCCGACCACCTTGACGTCTAGGTAGTACTTGTGCAGGCATCTTGTATCCTCGGTGTGAAGATCTACCGGATTTTCAAGATAGGTATTAACGAGGGAAAGAGTGCACGGATATGGCCGGGAGCCCCCTCCGTAGACATCCGTGCTCTTGCGAAGGCTGATGCATGCGTTAGTAACCCTGCAGTCCTTGAGAGTCTGATACTTCACCACGTGATCACCTCCGACGAAGGTGACCGTAGTCGGTTGATCGGCGCCCGTTATTTCAAGGCCTTCAAGCGTGCATTCATCCAATACATTTTCGAGTCTAAGGCCAAAAGACTGGGACCTCCCGCTGAGCCTGCGCCACGGCGTGTTGCCACAGTCGCTGACTGCAGGTGTGATTGTGACAAGCTTCAAGGTACTGTTCTTCAATCGCAGGCCTATGGGACTCGCCATGTACAGGAAACCGCAGGTGCCTATGAAAGACCCCTCGATCTCGAATCTCCCCCAGAAGCATGTGAACCAATCGCTCCTGTTATACGAATTTGGCAGCCTCGGATCCGGTGGGTAGCCGAACGGAAAGGAGCACCGGCGCCACTCGCTCGGGATGAACCACCTGAAGGGCACGTCGGTGGATTCGATCCTTGAGTTTACGATCCTGAGGTCTGCAGTCTCATCCAGCCGGACCTCCAGCTGTCCCTTCGCGCCCGAGTGAATGCGCAGGGTCTCGTCCTTTATCTCCAAAAAGGTGCCCCCTGCGAGCAAAAGGTTCGTGTAGCAGTCGGCGATTCTGGTATCTGGATCATAGCGGAATAGCGACTGGTCCGAAATTTCATCGGCGATATCTCTCAGCGTCACCGGTGCCCCATTCGGGTTCCTGCCGCGAACGACGATTCCGTGCCGGAAACCTGCCACCTCATGTTCTGCGTACCAGCCCGACTTGCCGACTCTCGTGCGGTCGACGTACCTCTCGTACGCGATCCGCTTAGTCGGGAAAAGGTACTTGTCAACGTACAGTCTTATCCCATCGAGATAGCCCCATGTGGCAGGTCCCTTGCGCTTAGTGCTGTTCGGCGCGCCCCTGCCAAGATAGATCCATACATTCCGGATTGCTTGAAGAAACGGCTCACCGTTTAGCCGCGCGCACGGCTTGGCGTGAGGGAACGCATAACCGTCGAAGAATACGCGCACCTCTTTGCCCGTGTAAATAAAACGCATCTCATGCCAGCCGATGTGGAAGCTCGTGCAGTTCGCAAAGCCGGGGTTGCAGCCATAGGTCCCATTCCACAGCGCCAGATTGTCGCTTGCGGGATACTTGTTGCGCGGATCCTTGAACCGACCATCCTTCGCGAAAGCGGTGACATAGAAGTGCGATTCATTATTCATGCGCAATAGGATGGATGCTTTCTTCCCCTCGAAACCCATCCCGATGCCTGACCCGTAATCACACGGCGTTATAGGAGCATTATTTCTGAACCAGCAAATAATGGTGCCCGTTCGTCCCGTGCGGCCGTTGTAGACTGCACGGGCAGGAGCACCGCGCCCGCCATCGACCGACTGCGTAGTCCAGGCAAACTTGTCGCTAGCAGTAAGCCCCTTGTTGTAGGTTCTGTCTGGTATCCACTCGGGAAGTCTTCTTCCCCAGGGATCGGTCTCCGATCTGTTGTTCAATTTACCGTCAGCGAAATACTCGAAGAAATCGGGGGCATCCTTCTCCGCGAGTGTGGAGACGACCCACTCATGATGGGCTTCCCCTCCTTCGCCCTTTGCAACAACGTGTATCTCCCATATCCCCTTGCCCTCCGGAACAACCCAACTGAAGGTTGAGCCCGCGACGTCCTCCTGAACAACCTTGTTCACCTGCCACTCGTATCTGCTGGCTCCAACAGCTTTCACAGCGAAGGTAATTCGGTCCCCCGGTCGAGCCAAGTACATAATGTCCCTGACGTTGTCCTTGTTTTTCGTTATGCCGCCGCGGGAGGACCAGTCCACAATCTGGGGGCTGCACCATAGCTGATTCCAGACGCCGCTGCGAGAACCCAGGCGGCGGCGAAAGCCGCAACGTTGCAGCTTCGTATTCTCATTTAATGCCTCTCCTTTGGTTTAGTTCTCGACGCTTCTTTGGTGTTGCCGTACGCGCCTATGTTTATGCGAGAGCCGTTCGGCTCCGGTTCCTTTGAAAAGTCGTCATTTGGGTCGGCCGCATCAATGCAGGGACTCGTTGCTTTGTCCGCAACCCATCGTTTCAGCCTGGGATCCCATCGGCCGCCTTCGCTCTTCAGGTGGAAGTCGCCGTTTTTCGGATCGGCAAAGAGCGGGTCGGCGGAAATGTCGCCGGCTCCCTTTTTAACACCACCGGCGTAGTTGCCCTTGCCGTTGTTCCAGAGATTGTTGTACCGCGAATCCGCCTTACCATAAATTCCATAGCCGGCGTTGTTGCTGATGATGCAGTTCTTCACGAGCACGCCGGAGATATCCTTGGTTCTGCCGTCGAAGTAAATGCCCGAGGCCCTGGACCCGTTGATGACGCAGTTCAGGAACTTGACGTTGCGAATGCGTGCCTGCGGGTCGTCGGTAACATAAAGTCTTACGCCGTGCCAGACAGAGCTGGCGATGGTGTTGCCGATAAAGGTTTCATTCTCTATCGGCGTACCGCGTGCATAGATGGCGATAGCAGGAGTGTCGCGGTAGTTGCCGCGCATGAAGTTATAGCGGTAGACGTTGCCGCCACACGGCACGCCGCCTTGCGGGTTGATCAGTATGCCGAACCCATATACGTCGAAATGATTGTTCTCGACCAGGCAATGGCTGCATTCATAGAGTCTCGCGCCGGCGTTGCCTGTGCCGCGGGAATGTACAAAATTGCCGGCGATCGTTATTCGTTCGGAATAAACAGTCATGAACCCATCATGGCCGGCCTGGATTATATGGCAATTCCTTACTGTGCAGTCCTTGCTACGCACGATCTCAAAGCCGTCGGTCCAAAATTCCTGTAAAGTCAGCCTTTCGATTTGCACACGTTGAGAATAGTAAATATCAAAACCGTCGATGTCGCTGTCTATTCCCTTAGGAACTCGCTGCTTACGTTTGTTCCCGTCCAGGGTAAAATCGCGGACGACGACATCGGAGACCTTATTGAGTACGAACAAGGCCCAGAACTCTCGATTGTTGTAGTCCCTAAGCTTAATGAATGTCCTCTCCTGACCCTCGCCCTCGAAAGTGATGTTACTTTCCAGGCGGACAGCGTCATCGATGGTGTACCGACCGGCTTTCAGGTGCACCGTTCCGCCGCCGATCGCAGCCAGGGTCTCTACGGCAGCGTTCATTTCTCTTTCGTCGTTGGTGCCGTCGCAGTTGTAGTGTCCGCTACCGTCTGTAGCAAGAAAAACTATCTTGCCCGCAGCCGCGATACGGAAATCGAGCGCGGTACTGCGACCTGGCCGAACCTCAACGCGCTCGGCCAGTCCGACCACGTAACCTGGTTTGAAGGCCTTAACCACGTAAACGCCCGCCGGCAGGTCCTTGATCCGGTAGTTGCCCGACTCGTCGGTAAGGGCCGATTGGGGGCCGCAGGTTATCCTCACCCCGGCCAGCTCTCGGCCCTCGCCGTCGGTCACCGTGCCGGCTACTGTACCGCTACCGGCGACCGCAACATAGTCGCGAAGAATCTCAGCGGCGCTCAGGGCCCGGGTGTAGAGCTTGAGCTCATCAATCGTGCCCTTGAAGAACGTGCCCCATTCCGGACCAGACCGCTCCCTTGCCCGCCAGGCTCCGATGTAGATGGGGAAACCGCCGGCCCGTATCCTAGGCGGCCCCTTCGCGGTCGAATCGAGCAGCCCGTTTATGTAAATTGCCAGCTGCTTGCCGTCGCAGATAACAGCAAGGTGGGTCCACCGACCGCGTGCGATTCGGCCCCTCGATTTGATCCACCCGCTGGTCTTCTCGCCGGAAACGCCGAGGTTAACCCGACCGGCGTTGCCTCCCGCCTCTATTGTGCAGACGTAACAGCGCTTGTTGGTTTCTGGTGCCTTCGTCCTGTCGTAAAACCAGTTGGCCAGCAGCGTGCCACGCTGGCTCAAGTCGGTCTTAACCCATGCAATGATTGTAAGTTCTGAGCGGATAGAGTCGAGGGACGCTGAGGCGGGGATTTCAATGTAATCATCTTTGCCATCAAAGCTGATCGCTCCGCCGCTGATACCCTTTTTCGTCCACCGTGCTCCATGCACACGCCCGTTATTACGGTTTGAAGATGCATCGCGGGCAATCGGGCCGCTGCCCGCATCGAACTTCCACCAGGCCACCAGGCCGTTCTGTTGCTCAGTGGAGGAATTCCCGGCCGCAGCGGTGCCGCTGGCAAGTAGCAGGAACAGCAGGATCTCTGCCAAGACTGAACCTGGCTTGTTCATAACAGCCGCCTCCTGATTCTTTCCAGATGTAAGAGAAATCGAAAACGCCGACATGTGTGCCTCGCCGGATCGCGCGGCGCCTGTTCATCGGACTGCAAGCTTACCGGGCTGCCGCCGTTTCCCGCGCTGCGTTCCCTACTATACTCAAGTTGACTGGGTTTTTTACGCTGCCGCAAGTAATCTCCGTAGCGCCTTTAGAACCTCCTTAGGATCCTGGAAACCTTGCAAGTATTTCACAGGCTCCTTCCAAACCATGTGCCGTAGTTCGATCTGTGCCTCGGAAACGGGCAATCCCGCAACTTCTCGCTTTTTTCGTTTACCTTTCCGGCCTCGCGCCTTTATAAGCTGCAGACCCGTCAGGAGGGCGTACGAAAACATAACAAGCTGCAGGTGTCTAACTGCAGCTTCAT
>CAZGYL010000448.1:0-4848 GCA_964529985.1 uncultured Planctomycetia bacterium
GGTAAGGACATGCCTGCAGCGGGAAAGAATTTTAAGTCCGTCTCGAACAGCTTCCTTTGCACCGGGCGGGAGAAAGTCCCGCAAGAGGTCAGCCTCTCCAACCTGAAGCAATCGCGCGATCTCTGCAAGAGTCACCGGTTCCTTTTGAGGGAGCGATTGTTCCAGGGCCGCCAAGCATTCCGAGACTCCCCACTTGAGGGCGAAATCCCCGAGGCGCTCAAATGTCCGGCCGAATCTGCGGCCGAGCAGGGCACAGCCCAAGCGGCATTCTGCGACGCGCAGGTTGTAAGCAAGCTTTACTTCCCGGCTCTTGGGAGCCTGAACGAGGCTGTGACAGGCTACGACCGCGAAATCTTCAGGGAACGGGATATGCGCCACCCGCAGGGGAAAGAAATCGATCTTAAGTACAAACCCTTTCCTCCCGCAGAGGCTTGCAGCTTGGTCCATACCCCCGCCTCGGGTCCCTACATACCTTTCAGCCGCGGCCATGCGCTCTGCAAGAGAGAGGGGGTCAAGCTCTGTTTCATTCACACTCAGAAATGCTAAAGCCGTTGCTACAACCAGAGCGGAGCTCGAAGATAAACCCGCCGCCTGGGGGATATCGCCCGAAACAAGGCAGTTCATTCCGCGCACACGGACCCCTTTTTCAACAAGGAACCGCGTCAGATCCTCAACGGCCGCTTTGGTGTAGTTGACCCAACTTCCCGAAGGATCAGGCGGCACTTTTTCCGCTGCTTGGTAGGAGGCCGGGGGGAAAGAAGGATCAGTGTGCCGCAATACGATCATTCGGTCACTGCGGGGCGCAAAAGCGATTCTTACGCACCTTTTGAGCGCGAAGGGCATAACCGGCAGGCCGTTGTAATCGGTATGTTCTCCAATGAGGTTGATACGCCCGGGGGCGCGTGCGATCCGCACGTCTTGCTCGGGCCCGAAGACGGCACCGAACGCTTTGCGAAGCGCGGCGTCCGGGTCTTTGCTCATGCCAGATTTCCCCTCTCCGGCTCTTCAGCCTCTTCCTTCTGCGGCTTGGGCTTGCGGCGTCTCTTGCCGAAGTACTCATCATAGATCGCCTTCACCGCGGCTTCGCCGTCTTCCGCCCGTACGCCGAAAATCACGCTGAGCTCCGAGGCGCCCTGGTTGATCATTTCAATGTTTATCTTTTTCTTGGCAAGAGCTCCCACAAGTCTCGCCGCGACGCCTACATGCCGTTTCATTCCTTCACCGACCGCAATGACCATGGCTTTGTCGTGCTCGACATCGACGCGCTCCGCGTCAAGCTCCTTGTAGAGTCGGCGGATGATTTCAGCGGCGGTGTCCTTCCGCAATTGGGTCTGGTCGAGGTATACGCTGATCGAGTCGATCCCGGAAGGCATGTGCTCGTAAGAAAGCCCGGCCTCTTCAAAGATCGAAAGCACTCTCCTGCCGAAGCCTATTTCCCGGTTCATGAGGTATTTTTCGATCGTAAAACAGCAGAAGTCCTTTTTCATTGCGACGCCGACCACGATCTCGGCGAGAGGTATTCTGCTTTCCACTATCATTGTGCCCGGGTGCTCGAGATTGTTTACGTTTCTCAAATTGACGGGAATCCTCTTTCTGCGTACCGGGATGATCGCGTCATGGTGAAGCACGCGGAATCCCAGATACGCAAGCTCGCGTATTTCGCGGAAAGTTATCTCGGGGATCACCTCCGCATGCGGGATGATCCGGGGGTCGGCCCTACAGATGCCGTCCACATCGGTCCAATTCTCGTAGACGTCGGCGTCCACGGCTTCAGCAACCAGAGCTCCGGTGAGGTCCGAACCGCCCCTGCTGAATGTAGCCCGTTTACCGCCTTTTGTGATCCCGTAAAAACCGGGGAGAACCACTATGCCATCGCGGCCCGACAACTTGCGCGCAAGCCTTTCGGGCGTATCAGGAAGGGGGTACGCGTCTCCGTAAGTGTCGGTTACAAGGAGGCCCGCTTCTTTCGGGTCCACAAAGCCGGCGTTTACCTTCCGCACTTTCCCCAGGTAAAGCGCAAAGAGCCGGGCCATGATATGCTCACCCAATGAAACGACGGCATCGCGGAAGGCCTTCTTGTCGGCTCGGGCTTCGCCGGCTGTTTGGGCAAGGATTCCAAGCTCTTTCCGTACCGCCTGCTGGGGGAGCCCCAAGCCGCGCCCGATGGCGTAGAAGCGCTTTCGAACTTCCTCGAACGCCTCTGAACCCGAGCCTCCTTTTTGAATATCCTCTACCGCGGCGATCAGAAGGTCCGTGACCTTGGTATCTTGGGGAGAGGCTTTTCCCGGTGCAGACAGGACCACGAACCTGCGGTCGGAATCGCCCAGTACGATGTCGGCCGCACGCTTTACACATTCAGCCGTTGCAAGGGAAGATCCCCCGAACTTCGCCACTTTAACCACAGGCAGCTCCTCCTTGCTTGACCTCCTCCGGACTGCGCAAACGGCTTTTATACCCCGCGGAAACCCGCCTGTTAAGCCTCAGGTGCTTGTTTTTCATCGAAGGCCGGGGAGCGGACCGGACTCCGGCGTTCCTTTCACCTCGGGGCAGGCTCCGGTAAGATAGGGACGCACATAAGGAGGTGATTTATGGCCCCTGAGATACGTATCGGTGACTGCGTCATTCGTCTCCACAAAGGTGACATAACGAAAATGGAAACGGACGCGATTGTAAACGCCGCAAACCCGTCCCTAATGGGAGGCGGCGGTGTGGACGGAGCCATCCACAAGGCTGCAGGACCGGCGCTTCTTGAAGAATGCAAGAGGATCCCGGAAGGACCGGGCGGGCGTTGCCCTACGGGACACGCGGTGGCAACGGGCGCCGGCAACCTGAAGGCGAGGTATGTGATACATACGGTGGGTCCGATCTGGCACGGCGGTTCCAAAGGAGAGGAAGAACTCCTGAGGCGCGCTTACCACAACTCGCTTTTGCGCGCGGTGGAAAAGGAGTGCAATTCAGTAGCGTTTCCTTCCATTTCAACCGGCGCTTACCGTTTCCCCATAGAAAAGGCGAGCCGGATCGCGCTTGAGACGATTATGGAGTTTCTGAAGGAACGGGGCCGGCCCAAGGAAGTGGTTCTCGTCTTGTACACGGATAAAGACTACCGTGTTTATGAGCGCACCTTCAATGAGATCGCGGGTACGGGGGGAAGCTCGCCGAAAGGAAGCAGCAGGGAAGGAGAGAAGGGCAAATGAAGATCAAGGTTATAGGGGCCCTTCCGAAGGCCGCGCCCGGTGATGTGCTTTGCCGTTTCAAGAATCTTGAGGACGGAACCGAAGGCCGCAGGGGTGAGGGTAAGGGCCTTGTGGTGAAGGCGGAGCTCGGCCGCGTTGTTTTCGATATCAACGTGGCAGCCGTAGGGGCTTACGAACCCGATGAGGCCCGCCGCGTAGCCGGAGCCCTGTCGCTTAAGCAATCCGAAAAGCTGGGAGCCGAGCGGCTTTTTTGGTCAGTCGAGGAAGCGGATCTGAAGTATGTGGAAAATCTTCTGACGGGAGCGCTTCTTTGCCGCTACAGGTTTGATCGCTTCAAGAAGAAAAATTCCAAAAATAAAAAGGGCACGCTTTTTGTCGCAGCAGGCAAGCGTGCCGCCGCCCTCAAGAAAATACTTAAGAGACTTGAGGACATCGACACGGGAGTGGTGATCGCACGGGACCTTGCAAACACGCCGCCCAATCACCTCACCCCGCAGGATTTGGCAACGGCCGCCCGGAGGTACGCGCGGACTTTCGGACTTACTTTTCGAGTGCTGAGGGGAGAAGCTCTTCGCCGGGGGCACTTTGCGGGGCTTTTGGCTGTGGGAGGCGGAAGCCGCCACCCTCCGGTTCTTTTTGAGCTCGGGTGGAAACCGCGGCGGGTCAAGAGAGGCGCGCGGCCGCTTTGCTTCGTCGGAAAAGGAATAACCTTTGATTCCGGAGGCCTGGACCTTAAGCCTTCAAAGGGAATGTGGCAAATGAAGGGCGATATGAGCGGTGCGGCCTGCGTGATCGGAACTCTTGCGGCTGTAAGCCGCCTTAAGTTGCCCGTTCCCGTTCTCGGGGTGGTCGCCGCCGCGGAGAATCTGCCCGGGCCTGCGGCATACCGCCAGGGAGATGTGATCCGTTACCGCAACGGCACGACCGTTGAGATCCGAAGCACCGACGCGGAAGGCAGGCTGATTCTTGCAGACGCCTTGCTCTACGCCCAGCAGGTCCGCAGGCAGCGCAGGATCGTTGAGTTTTCAACACTCACCGGAGCCTGCATGAGGGCCTTGGGCCGCCAGTATTCCGGCCTTTTCTCGCGCTCCGAGGAGCTTAAGGAGGCTGTAAAGGCTGCAGCAGCCTCGACCGGAGAGAGACTGTGGGAGCTTCCGCTTCACCCGGAGTACCGCAGTCAGCTCGAGAGCTCCGTTGCAGACATTCAGAATGTCGGTGGCCCTTTTGCAGGGGCCCAAACCGCTGCGCTGTTTCTGCACGAGTTTATAGAGGAGGGGACTCAGTACGTACATATCGATATCGCAGGCACTTTCATGGTGGAGAAGGAAGAGAAGTACTGGGGACAGCCAGGGGCCACCGGTGTGGGTGTCCGCCTTGCGGTCGCGCTGGCCGAAGCGGAGGTGCGCTGAGAGGGTGAAACCGAATGGATCTTCAGGCTGCTAGGGAACTCAAAGCGGAATTGCGTGCTTTGCTCGGCGGCTATGTGCGCACGGGCAGGCGTATGCCCGCCGCGGCAAAGCTTTTCCGCACGCCGCTTCCCGCGCGCGCCCCGCGGGCTCCTTGCGCGTTGGGAATAGCTCGGGGGAAACGAGGCGGCTATCAATTGGCCCTCCGGCTTCAGAACCTCTCGGGAGGTATGCATGCCGTCGTCGAT
>CAZGYL010000449.1:0-4433 GCA_964529985.1 uncultured Planctomycetia bacterium
GATGGCGCAAGCACTTTTTCTTCAGCACCCATGAGTGATCCCGACGGCGATACATATTGGGAGGCGGTAATACCCGGGAGGTCTGCAGGGACGATCGTCCAGTTTTACATTCGCGCGCGTGATACGAGCGGAAACTCCCGTGCCTATCCACCCGATGCACCCCGGCGCACATGTCTTTTCCAGGTTGACGACAACTCTTATCCAAACGGAGTTCCTGTTTACCGGCTGATCATGCGGCAAGCGGATTTTGAAGAGCTCACAACCCGCGATGTCGAAAGCGACGTACTTCTGGACGGAACATTCATCCGTGGTAAAGATATTTATTACAATGTAGGCGTGCGTTATCGCGGCGAAAACAGCCGCCATTACTGGCGCAAGGCGTTCCGGGTCCAGTTTTCTCATGACAGAAGGTTTGAGGACATAAAACGCCTCAACCTGAACGCGCAGGACACATATCGCGCCCACCTTGCGACCGACTTTTTCAGGCGCGCCGATGTCCCCACATTTCAGTCGCGCATTGTAGCTTTCACCTTAAACCTGAACTTTGGAAACGCCTACGGCGGCATATATGAACGGGTTGAAGCTGTGGACCGGGATTTTCTGCGCCGTACTTTCCCGGGAGACGACGAGGGTAATCTTTACCGCGGCAGGGACTTCGGCGGCTCGCGGGAGGCGAATCTCTCCTATCGCGGGAACGATCCTTCCGAATACGAAGGGATCTATGAGAAAAAGACCAACCAACTTGAGAACGACTACAGCGACATCATTGCGCTGACCGACGCTTTTGAGAATACTCCCGACGACGAGTTCTTGTCCGTCATAAGCTCGCTTATAGACGTTGACGAATGGCTGCGCTTTTTTGCGGCGCAAAACGTCGTCTCGAACCAGGACGGCAATATTGCAACAAGTTCAGGAGAAGACTTCTTCCTTTACAGGCGACCAAGCGACGGCCGCTTCATAATCATACCGTGGGATCTCAACGAGACGTTTTTCGATCCCGGTGACGGCCTGTTCCGGTCGGACAGCAGGGCCGTCCAACGGCTCCTGCATCACCGGCAGCTTGTGCGGAAGTACTTTATGTACGTAAAGCGGTTCGTTGAAGGCCCACTGAGTGAGGAGGCCATGCTGCCGAGGATCGAAAAACTGAGGCCATACTACGCTCCTGAATATCTCGATGCGGTCGCAGCCTTCGTTCCCACTCAGCGCGAAGCGATAGAGTCTGCGTTTCCCGACAGGCTCACAGTCGGACTGACGGCGCAATACCTTGTGCGCTCCGGCGACACGTGGCGCTTTTTCCGCGGCACCCGAGAGCCTTCAGGCGGCACCTCGGCATGGACAAGATTGGATTTCGACGATTCCTCCTGGGAGGAAGGACCAAGCGGTTTCGGGTACGGTGACGGCGACGACCGCACGCTTCTTACTGATATGAGGGGGAATTACACGACAGTCTATATCCGCCGTGTTTTTCAAGTTCCCGATCCGGCGGCGCTCGCCGGCCTTACCTTCACAATAAACTACGACGATGGGTTCGTCGCATACTTGAACGGCACCGAAATAGCGCGGAGAAACGTTTCAGGTCGGGTGCGGTTCGACGAACGGGCGACAGCGGATCATGAAGCCGGCAGGCCGCTTATCATCGATCTTACCGACTCAATCGGGCTTCTTCGAAGCGGTGCAAATATACTGGCTGTAGTGGGAGTAAACGCTTCGAGTGACTCCTCTGATTTCAGCCTGGATCCCGAGCTCTATGCCGACGGGCGGGGAGGCGGCTGCGGGGCCCGCCTTTATGCAACCGGCCCGCTCACCCTCGGCGGAACAGCTCCGGTTCCTGAAACCGCTTTCGTCAACGTAAACGGCCAGCCTGCTCAGTTCGATATCCTCACGGGAAAGTGGTACTTCGAGACCTCTCACCAAGACGGAGAAAGGCAGTTTATCGTTGAGGCGCTCAACGAATCGGGTCTGACTGTGGCACAAGTTACAGCCTTTGTAGTGGATAAGCGGCCCGCCAACATAATAGGAGCCGGCTCGGTGAGCGGTTCGTGGAGCAGAGCCGAAGGCCCTTATTTGGTCACGGGTTCGGTGCGGATACCGGCGGGAGAAACTCTAACGCTCGGTCCCGGCACTCACGTACTTTTTGAAACCTCAGCAGCCCTTCGCGTTGAGGGAACCTTGCGTATCTCAGGGACCGAGAGTCAGCCTGTGATCCTCGAAATTTCAGTTTGTAACGGCTCATGGGGAGGCATTGTCGTTGAGGGCAACGGCACGGGCCGGCTGGCGTCTTGCGAGATCATCGGTGCTGCAACAGAGTCCGCCGGCGAAACCAGAAACGCGGCCGTCCTTGTCCGGCAGAGCGGGAGAATCACCATCTCTGATTCCGCGATAAAAGATTGTCCTGCTCCGGGGATCGTAGTGGTCGGCCCCGACGCATTCTTGAGGATAACAAACACACAGATTGCAGCGTGCGAAGGAGCGGTGATTTCGGAGCAGGCCCCGGTGGACGTAGACGGCCTGACGGTTCACAATTCGCTCGGCCGCTCTGCGGTGATAACACTCAGTGGGAGCACAACGCCTCAATCAGTCCTCAGGCGCGTTGTTATCGAGAGTGGGCCTGCAGACGGTATAAAACTTCTGGGCAGTAACGCTTTGATTCGAGAGAGCACGGTTGCAAATGTCACAGACTCCGGTATCGCCTGTGAAGAAGGAGGCTCGCCGCAGTTCCTGCGGGTCCTTATCTACGGGTGCGAAGATGCTTTTCGCTTGTACGGCCCTGTAAACGCATTTATCGATCGCTGCACCATTAGCTCCAACCTCGAAGGCCTGGACTGCCGTACGGGAGCGACAGCAACCGTTGAAAGCTCTATTATCTGGGGCAACGCAATCTCGGTACTTCGCGACGACACCGTCTCGCTCACTATAAACTACAGCGATATTCAAGGAGGATTCCCCGGTACAGCAAACGGCGATTTCGATCCACTCTTTGTTGACCCGGAACGGCGCGATTTCCACCTGAAGCCGGGCTCTCCTGCAATTGGAGCGGGACGCGACGGAGTGGATATGGGGGCGTTTCCTTCGGGCCTCCAGCCTACGGAACGCTTTGTACGCGGTGATGTCAATGCGGACGGCACTTCTGATATTTCCGATGCCGTCAGTCTGCTCCTTTTCCTCTTTGGAAGTGGGCATATACCTTGTGAAGACGCCGCGGACAGCAATGACGACGGTGCTCTTAATGTCGCAGATGCCGTGGCTGTCTTGAGTTATCTCTTTGCAGGATCAGGTCCCCTTCCGGCTCCCAGCGACTCTTGCGGTCCCGACCCGACAAGCGATCAACTCGGTTGCCGGAGCTTCGCGCCCTGCAATTGGGGAGGCTGAAGCAGCCTGAAGAGCGTTCGGTTTACTTCAAGTTGCAGCAGTCTCCTGGGGCGGAGGTACAAGCGGTTCCCCCTGGCGTTCCGGTTCGCCCGCAGCTTTCAAGAACCGCTCAACAACCTTTTTCTCAACCAAGGCTCTCGCCCGCTTAGTGTTATCGACGGGTATCTGACCGCCGGCAGTTGCGTTATGGCCGCCGCCGGTACCCTTCCTGCCCACAATGCGGCGCATGACCACCCCTGCGTTCGCGCTCTGCTTGTTTGTACGCAGAGAAAGCCACAGCTTTCCGCCGAAATAACCGTAACAAAGCGCCCAGTCGCTTTCCTCGTTGCGCAAGAGAAGATCCGCAGCCTCACCCAGGATATCCGCGCTCTCCACCTCACCCAAAGCCGAAACCACACAGCGCCCGTAAAGGCGCGCGCTGAGAAGAGCTCGAGCGAGCGCTCGAAAGTAGGCGCGCGGCACGCAACCGTTTTCAATAACGCTCAACATGCGTTTGTTGGCAAGCGGGTACAACTCCAGGAACGCCTCGATATCGGCCTGCGTGGATTCGCGGCCCAAATCCTGTGTATCGGAGCGGATGCCGTAAGCAAGCGCCGTTGCAACAGGCGGTTCTATCGGGATGTCGGCTACGCGAAGATACTCGTAGAGGATTGTGCATACCGCGCCGTAATGGCTGCGGATGTCGGTAAACGGAGCCTTACGCGTCTGAGGCCGGATCCGGTGGTGATCGATGACGATATGCGGAAAAAACTCAGGCGGCAGGGAATTGTTTCCCGTGCCGGGCTGGGTGTCTACCATTGCTATCAAGGAGAACCTCCTGGGATCCAGCTCTTCTATCGGCCGGAGTTTCAAACCGAGATACCTGACCATCGCCCGGTTCTCCCCGCGGCCGACAACTCCACCGTGTGCTATGGAACACTGCGTTCCAGTGAGCTTGTTTGCAAGTTCCCGCAGGGCCGCAGCCGATCCGATGGCGTCCGGATCCGGGAAATCCTGCAACACGATAAGCAGCGTAGGCTTCCCGCGAAGAATCTCTTTGAGTTTCTCAACCCGCTTCCGGCTCT
>CAZGYL010000449.1:4443-4847 GCA_964529985.1 uncultured Planctomycetia bacterium
TCTTCTCAAGCTCAGCCACTGGGCTCTCCTTGCGCTTTTTCCGCTTCCCCCGCTTAACGCGGATAATGGTACGAACCGAGCGGAACGCGCGCAAGTCCCTGGGACTAAGTACAAGCCTGGCCCTCCACTTGAGGCCGCAGTATGCTATTTGGGTAATGCCGCAGGCGGGAGAGCTTCAGTAAATACCGGAGGTGCGCATGAACGCTTGCGAGAGAACCGAAGCCAGGCTGCGCGGAGATCCTGTAGACCGCGTTCCGGTGCAACCCATTATAATGACTTTCGGCGCGCGGTACGCGGGAGTGCCGTACGGCAAGTATGTACAGGACTACCGCGAGCTCGTCCGAGCTCAGCTTAAGGTGCTTGAAGACTTTGATTTGGACGTTGTGACGCTCTGCTCGGATCCA
>CAZGYL010000450.1:0-4834 GCA_964529985.1 uncultured Planctomycetia bacterium
CTTGTGGACCAGAAGAGGTGCCGGGGCTATCGGGAATGCGTGCGCGGCTGTCCTTACAAGAAGGTTTTTTACAATTTTTACACGAGGACTTCGGAAAAGTGTATTGCATGCTTCCCGAAGATCGAGCAGGGACTCGGCCCCCAATGCTTTCTGAACTGTATCGGAAAGATAAGGATCTCAGGCTGGATCTCTCCCCCCGACAAAGCGCGTCCTGAAAATCCCATCGATTTTCTGGTTCACATAAAAAAGGTCGCCCTTCCGCTTTTCCCTCAATTCGGGCTTGAACCCAATGTTTACTACATACCGCCCATACATGTGCCGAATTCGTTCCTGGTTCAGCTCTTCGGGCCCGGGGCGGAACAGGCGGTGGAAACGTACAGGAACAGTTCTCAGGATCCGGATCTGCACGCTTTGCTTGCGCTTTTCGGTTGCACCGAGCGCATTACGCCTGTCTGGCGCCGGGACGGCGCTCACGTTTCAGGGCTTGACGAGAAGGGCCGCCAGATCGTGCGCGTGCCGGTCAAGGAGCCTGTATTCGTACGCGGACCTTTTGACGAACGATACGGTGTGCAGCGCTCAAACTGTCCCTGAAGGAGGGTTTTTCCCATGAAGTTCGCTGTTTCTTGCTGTTTGGGAGCTTTAGGTTTTGCAGCTTTAGTGGGGGGCTGCAGGAAGCAAGCCGCTCCTGCGCCGGGGAAGGTTACGGCGCTTTTGGTTTCACGTCTCCCTTCCGCTCCCGGAGATCCGCTCTGGAGCCGGGCGTCTGTTTACGCAGCGAAGCTCCTGCTTCAGGATCTGGTGGAGCCGCGCCGCTTGGAACGAACAACCGAAAGGCTCTCGGTACGCGCGCTCACGGACGGAAGGCTTGTCGCATTCCGGCTCAACTGGGACGATCCCACCGAGGACTCGCGTGCCGCCGGGCCTTCTCAGTTCGCCGATGCCTGTGCGGTTCAGTTTCCGGCACGTATTGAAACAACGGTACCCGCTCCCCAAATGGGTGAAGCGGGAAAACCGGTCGTGATCGCTTACTGGAACGCGGCATGGCAGCGGTCGGCGGAGAAAAAGACCGAAACGCTGCGCGATTATTACCCGAACGCGGCTGTAGATCATTATCCGTTCGAGGCCCCTTCCCTGCGGGAAGGGTCCCCCGAGAGAAAGGCTATGGCAAAGCGCTACAGCCCTGCGCGTGCTGTAGAAAACCCTGTTTCTGGCCGTCCGGCCCGCTGCGTGCAGGATCTCCTTGCAGAGGGCCCCGGAACCCTTACAATCCGCGGAGAGCAGGTTTCGACCGGAAGCGGTGTCCGGAACGACGGCGGCTGGAGCGTGGTTATTGTTACGCCCCTTCCTAAACGCGTTCACAGCAGTGCTCCCCTTCAGGTGGCTTTTGCCGTTTGGGACGGCGGCAGGGGTGAGAAGGGATCGAGAAAAATGCGTACCGCTTGGATATCTCTTGCTTTGGGAGGAATAAAGCAGTGAGTGAGCCGCTCGGCCCTGAGCTTGTAAAACTCTTGGGACAGGCCGCTTGCCTGCGGATCGCGGGCTTGCTTTTGGAGGAGCCGGGACCCGCTTGGGCCGAAGAACTTGAAGCACTGCGCGGAGAGGTGCCTTACGGTCCTTTGTGTACTGCAGCGCAGCGGGCGCTCCGCGAAGCAAGTTCTGAGCTTTATTTCAGTGTAGCTGCGCCTGCCGGGCCTCTTTCTTTCCGCGAAGCCACGTACAGGGATTCGATAACGCTGGGCAACCTGCTTTCCGAGCTTCGAGGGCTTTATGAAGCTTTCGGCTACAAGCCGGTGTGCGCGGAGCCGCCGGATCATGCGGCCGTTCAATTGGGCTTTGCTTCATTTCTGCGTCTGAAGGAAGTTTTCTTGTATCACACGGGCGAGAAGGAAAGGGCCCAGCGGCTGGGCAGGTTCACGGTGGGGTTTGTATGCGACCACCCGGCGAAGGTGCTTAAGGGTGTAAGGGAAGCCGGCGGCGCGCAGGCCGATAATTACCTCGGCTGTGCCGTTTCAGCAGCCTGCTCATACCTTGAGAAAGAGTTTCCCGGACTCGGTGGCGAGGCGGACCTTCAGGGAGGTGGGAGTGAGTAACGGCCGGCGTGTAGGGAAAGTTATTGCGCTTTTCAGGTATCCTGTAAAGTCCTTCCGGGGGGAGGAGCTCAAGAGCGTACAAGTTACCGAGCGGGGAGTTTTGGGGGATCGTGCTTACGCTTTTATCGATAAGGAAACGGGTAAAGTAGTGAGCGCCAAGAACCCCAAACGGTGGCCGGGGTTTTTTGCCTTCAGCGCGGTTTTCAAACAGCCTCCTGTGATCGGCGCACCCGCACCGCCTGTGGAGATCACTCTGCCCGATGGAAGTTCGGTGCTTAGCTCGACGGGCGAGGCGGCTGCTGCTGTTTCAGCCGCCTTGGGGCGGGAGGTGATTCTAAGCGCCGCTCCGCCTCCCAAGCCCGTTTTGGAGGAATACTGGCCTGACATCGAAAGTTTTGAGAAGCGCGACACGGTGACCGATGAGCCGATCCCTCCGGGAGCCTTCTTTGACGGAGCAGCGCTTCATGTGATTTCAACGGGTACTCTGGAAGCACTGAAGCGCGGGTACCCCGGCGGAGACTTCGACCCGCGCCGGTTCAGGCCGAACATTCTGATAGAAACAACACAAGGGAACGGTGATTTTCCTGAAGACGGCTGGTTGGGGCGTACACTCAGGATCGGAGATTCGCTGCGGATTGCGGTACAGAGGCCCTGCCCGCGTTGCGTTATGACAACCCTTCCTCAAGGCGGATTGCCTGAGGACAGAGAAATCCTCAGAACGATAGTGAGGTTACACAACGGAGCGGCGGGTGCTTATGCCGGTGTCGTTGCACCCGGCGGCCTCAGCGTGGGCGATGACGTGTTTTTGGAAGAAACCACAGCTCAGTAAGTGAACTGAAGCTGGGCGTACCAAAAGTCGACGTCGTCACTGCTTCCTGTATCTTCCAGAAAGTCCCCTGCGAAAAACCTGCTGTATCCCAAGAGCACCGAAACATTGTGGGTGGCTTTCCAGGAGAAAGTCCAGTCAAGCTCTATGCCTACGAATCTATCGGTGCCTGAGCCTCCCGTGCGGATCGCTTTACCCGCTGCGTTATAGAGGGCGTCATTGCGTTCGGCGCGCCAAAAGTTGTGCCAGTCGAACTGCAGCTTGGTTGCCTTCGTGGGGTGCAGGGCGGCTCTCAGGCGTGCGTCCATGATGTTTTTCCTTCCCACGGCATCAATATACCCCAGGTAAGCGTGACCCAAGGGGTAAAGTTGGTCGAAGGTTTCCGAATCCCCGGCTGCCGGGCGCCTGTCGCCCGAAGCGTAATCAAAGCCTAAGGTCAAGCTGGGGCGGCACGGAACGCCCGAGGGCTTAAGCGTTCCTTCACCGAGCACAAAGAACGCGTTGATATCGCTCCGGCCGACCTCACCGAATTGATAACCGCCTTCGGTTGCAAACTGAAGCGGAGTGCCCGGAAGCGGTGTCTCCAAGCGCGCACCCCAGGTGTAACGGTCCACGTCGGGCCCGGCCGGTCTCAAGTGCCTTCCATAGAAGTAAGTGGAGACGCTGACGGGTGATCCCAAGACGCCCCGCCCGGTGCCGTGAAAGCCCCAAAACCGGTGGTCCTCATCGGGGTCGTTGAAGCTGTCTTTCTTAACGGGAGCAAAAAGGGTGTAGAAAGCATCGAAGGTCCAGTTCCCCTTCTTGAGCCGAATCAGCCCCCCGTCCCAAGAGCGCCTGGTGTTGGACCAGTCAAGCGGGCTTACAAGCACCTGTTTGTCGAAGAGCAGCTGTTGCCGTCCTGCACGTACAAGCACCTCGAGGTCACCGGTGCCAGGCAGGCGCACCTCCACGAATCCGTCGAGAAGATCTATGGAATCCCTGTCCACGGCCCTACTGCCCCCCGGAAGGTCCCGGTCCTCGACATGAGCGACTTTTCCGGTTCCGAAGAAACGCACGTAGGGACCGGCTTGAAGGCTTACCCACAAGAAGTGACGATGGAGGAAGTAAAAATCGTCATCCGAGCGCGCCGATGAGCCGAAGAGGAAATTATTGAAGCCTTCATAGCGGAACCGCTCCTGGCCTCCCAAGCTCACTCCGACCTTGTTTCGGCGCGAGATTATGATTCTTTTCAGCCTGTCGAAAATGTTGCGTGGAGGAGCCGGAAGATCCGGCCGCGTAAAGAGTGGGCGGTAATCCTCCTCGTATCGCAAGGTTTGGTAGGGAGGCCAAACGAATCTTTCCGCCTCGGCCTTGTTTCGTCCTTCGCGGATAGGCCGGTCGCAGGGGGCGTTCCGGGCACACAGCAAAATGCACAACAAGCATGCAATTGCAGAAAGTCTCCTCATGGCGGAACCACTCCTTTGCAAAAGCCCTGATTTTTCCTCCCACCCCCATAGGAATTGTGCATGAAATCCCCAGGGTTTTCAATACCCCGGCGGAGCTTTACGTGCACTAAGATCGAGACCGGCCTCCTGCAGCTCGGCTCGGGGATTTTGCAACAGCCCAGAGGTAGGTCTGGGAAGCTACGTAAAGAACTCCGTTTGCTGTAATCGCTGTTGAGAAGACCGGCGAGCCCAGGCGGATTTTCGCAAGGACCCTGGGTTTGGTTCCTGCTTGAAAGACCCAGAAGTGCTTCTTGGTGCCGAGATAAACCTTCCCGTCCGCAACGAGCGGTGAGCCCCAAGTCTCTGCTCTTGTTTCGTATACCCAGTGTACCTTACCGCTTTCGGCGTCCAGGCAATGGAGTCTGCCTGCGATATCAGGAATGTACAGCAATCCTCCTGCAACAGCCACCGTTGAAATCGAGCGATCCAGGCCG
>CAZGYL010000451.1:0-4834 GCA_964529985.1 uncultured Planctomycetia bacterium
AATGCCGCCTATTCTTACTTCAAGCAGTTGGTCCTCAACCCAGCGGCTTCGGATCGGAAAGGTTTCCACACTGACTTCGGCTCCCGCCTTCTTGAATGTTTGCTCAATGTAGGCTGCAGCAGCCTCTTCTCCCATAGTGCCTGCAACACGTACGCCGATCGCCGTGCATAAACGGCGCAGGTGTTTTTCAAGCGACATTGGGTCGACGTTTTCGGGCTTCATCTTTCCTCCTTACAGAGCGGTTCCCGCGCGAAGCACCGGTGCATTTTACCGGGGCGGAAGCTCGTAGAAAAGCCCGGCCGAACTCCGATGAGCCCTGAAATCCTTCGTCTTTCCAAGTACAATGTCAGGCACACCTTGCCAGATAAAGGAGGCTTTATGAGGCGGATCCTTTTTACGACGCAGTTGGTGTTCTCCGGTGCGGTATTCCTTGGGCTTAACGGGGTTGCAGCCCGAAACTCTTTTACGATCGATCTTGCCGGCAAATGGCAATGCGCCCTTGACAGGGAGGATAAGGGGGTGGAAGAGGGCTGGTTCCTTAAGGACCTTCCCCTTTCCGTGCAGTTGCCGGGTTCACTTACTGAAAACGGAATAGGTGACGATGTCACGGTCGAAACCACTTGGACGGGATCGATTGCAGATCGCTCGTGGTATACGGATCCGAAGTACGCGCCCTATCGAAAGCCGGGCAATGTCAAGGTTCCCTTTTGGCTTACACCTGTTAAGTATTACGTAGGTGCGGCGTGGTACAGCAGGGATGTCGAAATACCGCAGTCTTGGGAGGGGAAGCGGATAATTCTCTTTCTGGAACGCTGCCACTGGGAGTCCCGCCTTTGGATCGACGGTCGTGATCAGGGAACCTCCAACAGCCTTGCATGCCCTCATGTGTACGACCTTTCCGGAGTCCTCAAACCGGGCAAGCATAGAATAGCACTGCGCATCGACAACCGCTTGAAGATAGATGTAGGACAAAACGCGCACAGTGTTACGGACCACACCCAGACAAACTGGAACGGAATCGTGGGTGCCCTCAAACTGATCGCAACCGATCCGGTCTGGCTCCAGGACGTACAGGTTTACCCGCGGATCAACGAGCGTGCCGCTTTGGTTAAGGTCTTGATCGGTAACAAGACCGGAGGTGAGGTGAGTGGTACGCTGGTTTTGCGCGTGGAAGGCTTCGAGGAGCTCAGGAAATCTGTAAATGTGAACGCGGCGGAAGAGACCGAAGTTGAGGTTTTCTACAAGTTGGGGGAAAAAGCGCAGCTGTGGGATGAGTTCGATCCTGTGTGCTACGACCTTTCGGTGTCTTTCGAGGGCGGCTCTTTTTACAACGAACGCACCGTGCGGTTCGGTCTTAGAAGCTTCAAGGCGGAGGGAACCCGGTTTTGCATCAACGGCCGGCCGACTTTTCTTAGAGGAACCCTTGAGTGTTGCATCTTTCCCCTTACAGGTTGTCCGCCGATGGACGTGGAGGCTTGGTTGCGGGTGCTCGGAAGAGCCAAGTCTTTCGGCATGAATCACTTCAGGTTTCATTCCTGGTGCCCGCCGGAAGCTGCTTTTGAAGCGGCGGATCGCCTCGGGATCTACTTCCACATAGAATGCAGCGCGTGGGCGAGGATCGGGGACGGGAAGCCTATCGACCGGTTTATCTACCTGGAGGGGGACCGCATTCTCAAATGGTACGGGAATCACCCTTCGTTCTGCATGCTTGCCTACGGGAATGAGCCCGGAGGCCCGAACCAAAGGCGCTACCTGGGGAAGCTTGTAACTTACTGGAAGAAAAAGGATCCGCGCCGCGTTTACACCGGTGCGGCCGGCTGGCCGATCATCCCGGAGAACGAGTACCACGTAACGCCTGCACCGAGGATTTTTCACTGGGGCGAAGGCCTGAGGTGCCGCCTGAACAGGCTGCCTCCGGAAACACAAACGGACTACAGGCAGTTTGTAAGCCGATTTTCGGTTCCCGTCGTAGGTCATGAAATCGGGCAGTGGTGCGTATATCCGAACTTCAAGGAAATCCCTAAGTACAAAGGGGTGCTGCGCGCGGGAAACTTTGAAATCTTCAGAGACTCTCTCAGGAAGAACCATATGCTTGATCTCGCCGGGAAGTTCCTCATGGCTTCGGGTAAACTCCAGCTCTTATGCTACAAGGAAGAAGTTGAAGCGGCTTTGCGTACGCCCGGTTTCGCCGGTTTCCAAATGCTCCAGCTTCATGACTTCCCAGGCCAGGGAACGGCTCTGGTCGGAGTCGTGGATCCCTTTTGGGATCCTAAGCCTTATGTTTCGGCTGAGATATTCAGGCGGTTCAACGCTCCCACCGTTCCTCTTGCTCGGCTGCCCAAATTCACTTGGACCACGGATGAAACTTTGACCGCTCAAGTGGAGGTTGCTCACTTCGGCAAAGCTCCGCTGCGGAACGCGCAGTTCAGGTGGAGCTTTGCGGCCGAAGAAGGAGCGATCGCGGCGCAAGGTGTTTTTCCGGCAAGGGATATACCTATTGGGAATTGCATCGAACTCGGGGCTTTGCGGCTCGCCCTGAGCGGGATCGTCGCCCCGAAGAAGCTGAAGTTGAAAGTTTGGCTTCCCGGCACCGAATGCTCAAACAGTTGGAGCGTTTGGGTGTATCCGGCGGGGCCGGTCCCGAAGGTACCTGCGTCAATCCATGTTTGTTCTTATCTTGATGACCAAGCCGTGGCCGCGCTTAAGGGCGGGGGTAAGGTACTGCTTCTTCCCGCACCCCGCACCGTAAAAGGCGATCAGTCCGGACGTGTCCCGCCGGGCTTTACACCTATCTTTTGGAATACCGCATGGACACGAGGCATGCCTCCGCATACCCTCGGCATTTTGTGCGATCCCGAGCACCCGCTTTTCCGCCTTTTCCCCACCGAATATCACAGCAATTGGCAATGGTGGGAGATCATACACGGCTCGCAGATCATGATCCTCCAGGACCTGCCCCATACGCTGAGGCCGTTGGTCCAGGTCATAGATGACTGGTTCACCAATCGGAAGCTGGGATTGGTCTTTGAGGCCGGGGTAGCAGGAGGAAAGCTTCTTGTCTGCGGGGCTGACCTGGGAAAGGATTTGGAGAAAAGACCGGCTGCTGCTCAGTTTCTCCGAAGCATAATCGCCTACATGCTAAGCGCGGATTTCAAGCCTTCACTGAGGCTCTCGATCGCTGAAGTCCGCTCTCTCCAGCGGGAACCCGGCCTGTTGGCTGCAGCAAAAGTCATTGAGAGGGACAGTGAGGCGAAGGATTACGAGGCTGAGAAAATTCTTGACGGCGACCCCGCCACGTTTTGGCATACGCCTTGGGCGGGTAAAGCGCCTCCATACCCTCATTACGTCGTCATCGACCTGGGAGGGGTCTTCAGGTTGAGGGGATTTATCTATGTCCCGAGGCAGGATATGCGCAACGGCAGGGTGCGCGGGTATGAGCTTTGGGTAAGCGCCGACGGAAAGCGTTGGAAAGGGCCTGTGGCCTCGGGGAATTTCAAACGGGGAAGACGGAGTACGACGGTTATTTTCAGGAGGATCACCGCTCCGGTAAGGTATGTGCGCTTTGTTGCGAAGAGCCCTCAGGTTGACGGGCAACCGTTCGCTTCGGTTGCAGAGCTTGAGTTTCTTCCTGTTGAGAGGTGAAGATCCTATCTGCGGCGGTGAAGCCTGCGCCCTTCAGGCCCATCAAACCTGGTCGTGGTTTTGAATGGCTCGTAGGCGCCTCCGAGAGCGTAACTGCGCGTTCGTTCTCGGATCGCTTTGCGTTCCTCTTCCGTCATGGGCGTGCAGGTCCGCGCGAGCTTGAGATTCCTGTGCAGCAGTTCGACTGATTCCATGCCGCTTACGATCACCGATACAGGAAGGCCGAGCACATAGCGCCAGCATTCTTCCGGAGTTGCGATCCCCTGTCTGATTATGATCCCGTAAGCGCGCGTTTTCATTGCAAGGGGTGCAATGCCGCGTTTTACAAGCACCGGAAGCACCCATTTCTCAAAGCTCCTGTACGTGCCGTCAAGCACGTTCAGGGGCATGAGCACCGCATCCCACGGGTAATCATAGGCCAGCATCTTGAGGTGAATGCGCGGCCACTTGTGCCCGGTGAAGCCGATATACCTCACCTTACCCTGCTTCTTTGCAAGATCTGCAGCTTCGATACCTCCTCCGGGCGCAAATATCATATCTGGATCATCGTCGTAAACGCACTCGTGAAACATCCACAGGTCGATTACGTCTGTACGGAGGCGCCTCAAGCTGTCCTCCAGGTGTTTCATGGCGGTTTTCTTGTCGCGCCCGTGGTGCTTTGTCATGACAAAGGCTTTGTGGCGCCTGCCGGCAAGCGCTTTGCCCAGGATTTCCTCGGCACGGCCGCGGTGATATTCCCAAGCGTTGTCAAAGAAGTTTACGCCGTTATCAAGAGCCTCGTGGACGATCCTGATCGCTTCCTCTCCCCGAGCCCGACCCAAATGGTGGCCGCCGACGCCCAGGATCGATACCTTTTCACCGGTCTTTCCAAAAGATCGTCGGGGGACGGGATCACCGGAACCGGCCCGCACGGTGAAGACACTCGTAGCGACTCCTGCAGCGGTTGCAGTGAGGAACCGCCGCCTTTTGACCGTAAACCGCTCTTCGTGCTTGTGCATGGCTTTTCTCCTTAAAGGACGCACAGCGAAGCGCGCGCTGTGTCTATCGCTCCGACGCCGAGGCCATCGTATCCCAGAGGGGGCCGGCGGCGCAAAGCCGCTTGAGCCGATACGCCGCTTTGCGCTATAGTGGTGGATTGAGCGGACCGTAATTCGAGACCGAGAGCTGCGGACACGTCTTTAGGTGGGAGGAA
>CAZGYL010000452.1:0-4832 GCA_964529985.1 uncultured Planctomycetia bacterium
CGTTTTTCGCCTGCGATAGGTGTGTTTCGGAGGACTTTCTCCGGGAGGCAGGCCCATATGCGGAAGGTGTTATCTGCACGTATCCGTGGAATCCCAACCGCAAAGATCCGAAACTGGAGCGCTTCCGGAGGGCATTCCGCGCCCGCTTCGGTGAGGATCCCGAAACCTACGCCGCTCACGCTTACGACGGCATGGGCATGCTCATATGGGCCGTCCAGGTGGCGGGCCTGAACCGCGCAAAAATACGGGACGTACTTGCGTACCGCAGGGAGCCGTGGCACGGAGTCACCGGAGATATAGTTTTCAGCGCGGTTTGCGATGACGTGGGCGAAGTGTTTCTGGCCGAGTGGAAAAACGGCAAATGGCATTACCTTTCGAGAGAGGATCTCGGGCTGCCGCGCACCTATCGCCCTGCAAGGGACAGGACTCGGTATATACGCGACACGCAGAAGTGAAACCCGCGGAAGAGTAGACCGTTATGATTACGGCCCTCACGCTTCTTCTCTTAACACTTGATTGCGGTCCGAGAGAGCCTTACAGGTACCGAAGGCATCCGAGAGAATACGTCGGTCCTGAAAGCACCGGTGCAGGTCCGCCCGAAGTAAAAGAGGTTTTGCTCGGCTATTTCGGGCCGGGTGACGGCGCCGGAGGTCCGAACAGGCTGCTTTGGGAGGCCGCCTGCCTGGCGGTGGAAGAAGCAAATCGTTCGGGCGGTTTCAGAGGGCTGCCGTTTCGAATACAGGCTGTATGGGCCGGAAACCCTTGGGAGGGCGCGGCGGCCAAGCTTGCGAAGCTTCTTTACAAGGACCGGGTTTGGGGCATCGTCGCCTCTGTGGATGGGTCAGCGGCTCATGTCGCCGAACAGGTGGCTGCAAAAGCCAGGGTGCCGGTTATCACCCCCTGTGCCACGGATAAGAGCGTCAATTTGGCCAACGTACCTTGGATATTTTCATGTCTCTCCGGTGATCACCTTCTTGCACCCGTCATTGCGCGCAAGGCCGCAACGTGCGGCGGTCCTCTTGTGATGGTTGAAACAGACGGTCACGATCAAAGGCTTTTTTCAGAGGAATTTTACAAAGCGCTTCTCCGACTCAAGATCGTGCTTGAAAGGCGCTTGACGATCGGGTTGCAGGCGGACTCTTTTGGTAGATTGATTACCGAGGTGCTTTCAGTCCGGCCGAAGGTGATTGTCATAATTGCGGATCCTCGTGCTTCGGCCCGACTTGTCTGCGGTTTTCGAGCCGCCCGCTGGCGAGGAGAGATTCTCGGAAGCCCCTGGTTTGCTGCAGGGGATTTTCAGGAGCTGGCCGGCTCATACAAGGAAGGAGTGTTTTTCCCGTTGCCCGGAGAAATGCCTCCCGAGGATCACCCGTTTGTCAAGGAATTCATAAAGCGTACGGGAAAGTCGCCTGACATTTTTGCCTGTTCGGTTTACGATGCGGCGACTCTCTTGATAAACGCCGTGCGAAAAGCAGGACTCAACCGGGCCGCTGTCAGGAAGGCGCTGGAAAAACCGCAGCCTGAAGCAGGGCTTACCGGAGTTTTCAGGTGGGATCCGCAGGGAGCCAACACGCGCTCCCCCCGCTTGGCGACATACCGTAACGGGAAACTTTACGTCGTACCCCGCGGTCAAACAACCACTTTCAGGGTCATGACCTCAAGCTCTATCAGGAGGTCTTCGCGGCAAATGTCCGCCACCGTCTCAATGCAAAGGCGGTGATCGAAGTCTTCTTCCGAAGCCACCGAGCGCCAAGCTTCAAACAGATTTTTGTGTTTGAGGAAAACAACAGCTTGGGCTACGTCTTCGAAGCCGTGGTTTCGAACTCCCAGGAGGTCGCGGACGACACGAAGCGTGTGGCGTGCCTGGGCTTCGAAATCACCGGCGTAAACGGTATTACCCTCTCTGTCTATGCTTGCCGTGCCGGAAACGAAAATGCGGCTGACCCTTCGATCTTTGATTTCAACCGCCCTGGAGAAGGAGGATCCATAGCAATAGGCCTCGCACTGATCCGGGCTCTCGAGCATGCGTACTTCAAGCTCAGCGCCGTCCCTGCGCGCAAGTGCAAGGACGTCAATCATGCAGTCCCAGCCGTCGGGACAGCCGCCTTGGATCCCGGTGCTTGCAGGAAGCCAGCGGGGAGATCCGCCGCTTATCAAGCCGGCCTCACTGTAAACTTGGCGCCTGGCTGCATTGAACTCCCCGTACCATTCAAGAAGCGAAGGCAAGTAGATCCAGGTTCGGGCGACATTGCGGTAAGAAAGGTTCAGCGATCCCAACAGGCGGCTGACCTCCCGAAACATTGAGGCGGCGTTGTCACGCTTCGCCTCAGGGCCGTCTCCGGACCGCCTGCCGGAAGGGCCGACGCGCGGGATCGAGATAAAACGCACTGAATCGGTGCAAAAGGCCCGCCCTACGGTGCGGCCTTCGACGCTTAAAGGTTCAACAACCGGTTCCGAGCTCTGCGAGCGTGCGGCCCACAAGTGCACTCCTGCAATCCCCTTGCCCCGGCAGGGCCCTTGTCCGACGTACGAGAGAGCACCGTCTCCGTTGATTCCATGCCGGCTGTAAATCCGCCGGCGTACCTGGACCGCCTCGCGGTAAGCCTCTGTTTCACCGTAACAGCGCTCCTGAACAATGGCGGCTTTCTCTTCGCTCAGAAAAGCCGCAAGCCTTGCATAAAGCCCTTCTGTGGGCTCCAGATTTCCGCCTGCACCCTCCCGGGGTTTGCCCGTCAAGAAATACTCCGTTACCTCACCGTGATCGACTCTCATAACGGTGAAGCTCGGTGTAATCGAGCGGGCCAACCTTGCGGTCGTATGCCTGACGAAAGCGCTGCCACTATCTTCCATAGAATCGCTTCCTGCGCCCCGGAACCTGTCCACCTCCAAAGTCGTCAGACCTTTCCACGACTGTTGCGGAGCCTATCTTAATCTACGCCGAGCGCCGCACCTCTTACAGTACCACGCACTGCGCTGAGCTTCCAGAGAACCATACCCGTTCCGACGCTGCAAGTTCCCGGGACTTCACAGCCCGGAGCGTTCGGAAAGTTTCCATTATACCACCAAAAGCGGCCCTGCGGACACCGGCGTTCGACAAGCTCCGCGCCCTCAATATCTTACGCGCTCAAACCACCTCACCCCCCACGCGCGCTAAATGACCGTGCGTAATTCGTAGACACCCTTTCGCCCCTCGATGCCCGCCTTAGCGGGCGCATCCCCCCCTTCTGCCAAATCGTCACCTGCGGAATGCTTGCTCCGAGAAAAGACGCGAGAAGACGGACTCTTACAGGACATGCGTAAGACTCGGGGCGCTTGACCGCTGCACACGCATCGACGGGATAGCCCTTCTCGCGTCTTCCCTCGTCGCGCATTCCTCAAGAAAGGGGGGGACGGGAGGGGGGGATTTCAAGAGACAGCTGCAAGCCGAGCAGTCCGAGTTCACCTGAACGCTTCCGACTCTTGTCTGAGAGGCGCCTGCGCAAAACCTTACGTACCACATAGGTCTTTCGCTGTCCTGACCACAAACGAAAACAAGATTCTACGAATCATGCACGCCTATGTAGTGCCGCATGCAGAAACCATTTTCCCGTTCCTACAATTCGCCCCCCGCCAAACTAAAGGGGCCCGCGTCCTTCTTCGATAATGATCAATCTGTCCACAGGGACGTCCCGAAGTACTTGGGTCCCGCCTCCAAGCCACCTGATTTCCACGCTGTCGACTTTCCGTCTTTTCCCCAAGCCGAAGTAAAGTCTCAAGCCGTAGTGGCTCTGGTAACCGCGGCCGCTGTGCACTTCGTCGCACAGGACCAGATCGCCCGCCCTTACAATAACGCGCGAACCCACTCCGTCCCTGTTTGCTCTGACGCCTCTGAGGCGGATCTGAAGCCAGTGATACCCACTTTGGGTGTCGTTGCGGAGAATCGTGGGCCTGCTGCGGCTGTTTTGGATTACAATATCCACGTCACCGTCATTATCAAGATCGTCAAAAGCAGCGCCGCGACTGCTCAAGCGCACCTTAAGCCCGTCTCCCGCAAGCGCCGACACATCGGTGAACCTGCCTCGGCCGTCGTTCTCCAGCACTATATTAGCTGTAAGATAACTGGTCGTATCGTCGTACAAGTCGACATTGTCCTGCAAATGGCCGCAGGCGATGAATATGTCCCTGTCGCCATCGTTATCCAGATCCACGATACTGTTGCCCCAAGTAACGTAAGGAAGGGTTCCGGTGCCCGCCCCGGTTTTGACCGTCACGTCTTCAAACAGCCCTTTCCCAAGGTTACGGTAAAGCGTCGCGAACTGATGCTGGTAGGAGGTAACGAAAAAGTCCAGGCGGCAATCGTTGTCAAAATCGCCGCAATCCACACCCATGCTCCCTTGTTCGTCACCATGAAGGTCGTAGGCGGTTCCAGCCAGAAGCGCCACCTCTTCGAAAGTTCCGTCGCCTTTGTTTTCAAAGAGAAAATTCTCCGCCACGTCGTTGGCGATGAATATGTCGGTGTCGCCGTCGTCGTCGTAATCCGCGCAGACCATGCCCATACCCCACCCGGCGTGCGCACCTATCCCCGATTCAGCGCTGACATCGGTAAACGTTCCATCCCCGTTGTTGCGGAAAAGCACATCCTGATCCGCCGGATAAAGCCGCGGATTCGCGTACACCGGATACCCGTTCATGGAAGCCTGCACATGTTTTTCAAAAGAGAACTTCAAGTAGTTGGCCACATAAAGGTCGAGATCGCCGTCACCGTCGTAGTCCAGGAAACATGCGCCCGCGCCGACTCGGTCGCCGCAGGCCACACCCGCCTCTTCCGTGACATCGGTAAAGGTTCCGTCGCC
>CAZGYL010000453.1:0-4823 GCA_964529985.1 uncultured Planctomycetia bacterium
CATAAGTGCCGGCATAAACAGCCCCTGTTTCAATCCAAAGCCAAACGGTACGCCATTGCTTCTCCGGCAGGCGGACACCCCAGTGGGTTCCGTCGATTTTCTTCATCAGCGCGCTTGCTGAGGATCCTATTGAACGCGGAGCCCTGTTGCCGAAAGCATTCCCACCATCTGCAATCTGATTGTGAAAGAGCAGGTTCCACCAGCTGTGACTGAAGCGCATTCCACGATCGCCTACAAGGACACAACGGCCTTCACGCCTCTTGAAGTTGTGGCAGCGCACGCAGTGTTGGTCCAAAATAGGTTGAATATCACGCTCAAAATCGATTACGTCGGGAATACCCTCAAACGGCTGCGGTCTGCGCGGAGGCCTTGTAAGGGCTTTGGGCGGAGGGGCTCCGGCAAGCGGAGCTTCAACCCTTCTTTCATGGCAGCCCACGCAGCTTGTAACCTCATCCGGCATAACGCTTACAAAGCTCTGCATGCGCTTGACGGAAAGGTCGTTTTCATCGAGCGCCACAAAGAAGAAGGATCGAAGGGCTGGAAGCTCTATATAGGCTGAGCCGTCCTCTTCAACCGGAACGGTTCCTACAACGCGGGTCAGGCTGAAAGTGCCCAGCCAAGAGATAAGATCAGGACCGCCGCTGAAGTTTACAGGCTTAGGGAGCACCTCAAGCACCAGAAGCTTTTTTATTTCACCGCGCTTAACTCCCTCCATGCGTCTGCCGTGATAGATGTCCTGCAGCACAAGGCGTGCTGTAGAGCAAGCCCAGTTCACGCGGTCGGGTATTATCCTCTCCCGGGAGTGAGGAATCAGGGGGCGGGGTTCGTGAAGCTGAAGCCCGCGCCGTCGGTCCTCAGCGCTTAGGGAGAAAAGCACTCGGCTGCGCCGGGCCTTTGCGTCAACAAGCAGGAGATCGAAGCGCCGGGCCACAAGGAAGAGCCCTTCACCCAGAGGGTACGGATCACGCACACCGCGCGGGCAGCCGGGAACCGCTGCAGCTCGGGACGGATCATCAGGCCCCGCTTCGGGATCAACAATCGTAAGCGTGCCGACGTGCTCGGTCCTTCCATGGCCCGGGGAGAAAATCGCACACACCTTGCTGCTTCCCGGAATGGGGCGTGCGTCGATCATCACCGTACCGGGGTGTAAGTTCCCGAAAAAGGTCATCTGAGAGGTACCGTCCGGATTCATCGTCCAAAGGTGGTGGAAGGTGACCTGGTTCCGGTCGACATACTCCCAGCGGGTGTAAAGCAAACGGCCGTCCGGAAGCACGGCCGGTGTGTTATCGTGCTCGTTGTTCGCCGAGATAAGATGTATCACACGGCCGAGCCGGTCTGTGCGGTGAAGCGTTGCAACCTGAGTGTGCCAGCAGCCTACCCACCTCTTGGAGCGCGAAGAGCAGAAAACAATATCGTCGTTGGGAAGATAAGTAGGTTCGATGTCATCGTAAGGACCTCGGGTTATCCACCTTCTGCTCTTACCCTCCGAATCGATCTCAAGAAGGTTGAAGTGGCGACTGCCGCTCGGCCTTACTGAGACCAGGATATGCTTTCCGTCATAGTGCACGGCGGGATCACGCACTGAGCCCTGGGGTTCGTCGATCAGCACCTTCGTTCGACCTGTTAGAAGATCGAGCTTAAGGAGCTTTCCCCCGCCTCGTCCGTACATCATTCGATTGGGATCGGAACTCCAGTAGCCGAAATTCGCATACCAATGGGGATCGGTCCCGGGAGCCCTTACGGCGAAAACAACATAGCGGACGCCTCCGGGCAGAACCCTAGCTCGAGGCCGCGCAGGGGAAGCCGAAGCTGAAACCGAAGCCCAAAAAAGTAGAAAAACCGCAATCAGGTATCGCATGTGGGGCCTCCATAAGTGCACGGAATGTGCAGAGCCTCAAGAGCGAAGCCGCCATACGTATGCTACCACAGCGCGCCTCGGGAAAGGAAGATTGCTACGGAGCTTATCGCTTTTTTCTTTGTACTTCGAAAACAGCGATCCCAAGAGGCGGCAGGGAAAGCTCAAGGCGCTCCTTTCCTGTGTGGACCCCCAGAACGTCCGCCGTCCGTCCGAAAACAGCTTCAAGGAGATAGGAACCCGAAGCTTCACTGCGGTCGAGCTCGAGCCAGTCGGCAAGTTCGCCTGCAATCTTTTTCTCTTGGAGCGACGGATTTCGAAAGGCCAAAGTGCCTGCTTTTCCGTTGAACGCCGCGAATCCGTAGATTTCCCCTTTTCTGACCTCTCCGCCGATCATACGGCCGAAACGGAATACTTCCTGGTGAGATCGAGCCCAGGTGGCGGCACGCGCCAGAGCCCGCCATTGGGAGAGTGACAGGTCATCAGGGTGCACGTACCAATCATGGTGGAGTGAAGTGCGGGCTGCAAGCCACCAAAAACCGCGGCTCAGCGCTTGATCGCTTGAGGGCAGGATTCTGCGGGTTACAAGATCGAATGTAACGAATGCACCTATAGGGACGCAGGTCTTGCGTAGTCTCCACAGGCACGCATCAATGTAAGTGGTGTAGCGGTCGATAGGTTCGCCCTTGCCTAAGAACGCATCATCAGCACCGCCGCGCCAGAGATAATCAGCATGAAGAAGCCAAAAAGGAGAGGGGTTCGATCCTGAAGTATAAGCGATCCTGAGGTCGGGCTTTGCACGCAACCACGCGCTGAAGACTTCGGCAAGGGCGTCCATTCGGGCCGGCGCACCACCCGGGCCTGTGGGGTGCCCGTGTCCTGCTTTGCGGCAATCCGGCCAAAAACCGTCGACCTTTATGTAGTCCATGCCGCGCTTGGCCCACTTGCTGAAAACTTCCTCAACATATTTGCGATACTTTCGGCCTGCAAGACAAAGCTTATCGCCGTTTATCTCATACCCGAGAGCGCGCGCAAGCGGAAGGCGCCTGGGCCTGTAGCCGTACCCGCCAATCGGCCCGAACCAAAGGGAAACACCGATATCGGCTTTTCTCCCGGCGGCTGAAAGATCCTCCCAAGTGCACGAGAACCGGCTTTCAAGCAGGGCGCCCCAAAGCCCTGCCTCCTTATTCGTGTAAGTCGACCAGCCGTCATCGAGCGTGAAGCTGTCTATCGGCACACCGGTCTTTTGCTTGACGGCCGCAAACTTCTTCAAATCCTCCAAGGTGCGGCTCTTATCCTTCCAGTACCAGTCGTTCACAAGGAATATCATGCGCTCGGGACGCCCGCGCAAGCCCCACAGACAGCGGTGGAAAGCTCTACGCATGGCGCCTTCTCTGCCGGCCCCTATAAGGAAGGGCTGGAAAGAATAAAGTGCACCGCTTCTAAGGCGGATTTCAGCCGGAATGCTGCATGAAACCCATTCCTTGGAGCAGAAATTCTCTGCTGCAGGGTGAGCAACCGCGCAGAAAAACGATCTGAAGAAAACAACCTGCCCGCAACCTATGGGATAGCCGGTTGCAGGAATCACCTGCCCCGGGCCGCTGGGTCCGATTGCGCCCGCAATCTTCCACTTTGCGTGCGTAATGCGTGAAAGCTTGAGGCCCCGTGAAGCGCATGAAAGGCTCATGCGTTGCTCTATCCAGTTTCCTTCACGGGGGGCTTTGTAGCAAAGCTTAAGTGAAAGCGGAGGATCGGCCGATCGGAGCTTGACATTGAGGACTTTCCCTTCGGCGTCCTTCCCCTTGCTTATCGAATCAAGGACAAAGTCTGAGGAGCTTACAGTACGGCCGGAGGAAAACTCAAAAAAGAAACCTGCCTCCGGGACCTCAAGGATCTCCCCGGTCAGATTGTTTCGTAGAGCTTCGATTCTAAAACCCGAGGAGTATGAGAACCCCACAGAGAGCGCTTTGTTCCCGAACCACCGGGGTCCGGCTTGACCTTGTACGGTGGAAAGGCCTAAAAGAGCTGCAAGAAGCAATGCATTCACGGTTTCCTCCCTCGCATCTCAACTGTACCTGCCGTAGCGCAGAGCGGTTTCAATAAAGCAGATAAAGTTTTCTTCCGTCCGCCGCGAAAGCGGAACGTTTATGGGGGCCGCTGTGGGCATGATTACAAACCTGCCGCCCGGCATTCCTTCGCTCAGCGCTTGGCGCGTCAGAGCCTCTACCTGCCGGGGCGTCCCATGTTCGAGGTACTTAAGCTCGAGGTTGCCGAAAAGGGTGACCCTGCCTTCCGTCCTCTGCTTGGCTTCCTTCAGGGTGATATCACCGTCGGGCGGCGGTTCAAGGGGATCCAGCCCGTCCGGCTCAAGTGCCAGAATGGCCTGGAGCACCCGGGCGATTTTCCCGTGGCAATGAAGGCGGACGAATTTCCCGGCCTTCTTGATCCTGCTGCAAACCGGCTTGTCGTACGGGAGGACGAAAGCTTCGAACGTAGCGGGATCAAGGTAAGGAGGGGTCGCGTATTCAGGTCCTACGATGCGGAAAAGAGGCCCGAAGTCGGCTTCAAGCAGGAGATCGACATACCGGGATACAGCTTGTGCAGTCTTGAGAAGCAGACGCTCTATAAGGTCCCGGCGTGTTGCACAGAAAAAGAGAAAGTCCCTGAAGGAGAAGAGCTCAGCTGTTACGCAAAGCGCATCTTCAACAGTATGCATCATGATTCCGTGATCCCCGAGCTCCTGCAGGCGCCTGTAGAGCTCGTTCCTGTCGGGCGGGATCACGCGGAGGGGGAGTTCGAGGAAAAAGTAAATGTCTTCCTCGGTTTTAAGAAGGCGTTCCGTTCTCCAAACCGTGTGGATTCCAGGCTTAAGAAGGGAGGTGCATGTCAGCGATCGGCCGCCTGCCTCCCACCTCTTGCGGGTGATAAGCGTTCCGTCCTTTTCAACCCGGCTTTCGGTGCGGCAGAT
>CAZGYL010000454.1:0-4822 GCA_964529985.1 uncultured Planctomycetia bacterium
GGACGATAAGAGCTCGATCACTTATGACTGGTGCGACGTCCAGATCGATCCCCTGCCGCCCGGTACCAGGAATTTCAACGAAGATCCCCGATTTGTGGACCGCGCCGCAGGGAACTACGAGCTTACGGCCGCCTCGCCCTGTATCGGCGCCGGTGAGAACGGCACGGATGTAGGAGCGCTGCCTTTCGGATCAATACCGCTTCCGCCTGCCGATCTCACCGTAACCGGCACGACTCCCACTTCGATCAGCCTTGCATGGCTTGATGTCTCAGTGAACGAAGACGGCTTTGAGCTTCAGCGCAAAGGCCCTGATGATTCAGGTTTTTCAAGCATCGCTGATCTTCCCGCCGGCTCTACTTCATATATCGATGAAGGCCTTCAGACCGGTGTGGTATATTCGTATCGAATCCGCGCCTACAACGACAAGGGTTACAGCGATTGGTCCAACGTGGTAAGCCAGGAAACAGGTACAATACCGCGTGCCCCGTCCGATCTTACGGTAACCGGCGTAACTCTGCATTCAATATCTCTGGCCTGGACGGACAATTCCGATGATGAAACAGGCTTTGAGATCCACAGGCAGGGACCCGGGGACATGGACTTCAGGCTTATTGCGACAGTTGGAGCCGACGTGACCGTCTACGAGGATTCAAATCCTCCTCTTCAGGAAGGTACGACCTACAGGTACCGCGTGCGTGCCTTCAATTCGCGCGGGGTTTCGGGCTGGTCCAATGAAGTCGTCCAGCAGACCGGCAGGCTTCCCGAGGCTCCGGCCGGCCTTCACGTCGTCAGCTTCACCTTGGATTCGATAACCATTGCTTGGGAGGACCGGTCCGACAATGAAACCGGTTTCGGCATTGAGGTGAAGATCGGGCCGGACGGTCAATGGCAGCCCAGAGCTCTTCTTGCTCCCGATACCACAACTTATCAGGACACCGCCTTGAGATCAGGCGAGGTCTACAGCTATCGCGTGCGTGCTGAGAATGAAGCCGGTGTTTCTCAGTGGGCCGGGCCGGTTACTCAGCGTACTGCTTCTGTTCCACCTGTTCCCGGTGATTTTTCAGTCGCAGACGTGGGGCTGGACTGGATCCTCCTTGCATGGGAGGATTCAAGCGACCTTGAGACCAGTTACGAGTTGGAACGCGCTCGGGTAGACGGTTCTTTCGAGCCTCTTGCGACATTGCCCGCTGATACCACCATGTACGCTGACAGCGGGCTTACGCCCGATACGCCCTTGCGTTACCGACTGCGCGCCGTCAATCAGTGGGGTGCTTCACCGTGGACTGAAATTGTAACCGGGCGTACCGGGAGATTGCCTGAGACACCTACGGGCCTTCGCGTGGTAAGCGTACACCTGACGTTTCTGAGCCTCTCGTGGACGGATCGGTCTGAGAACGAAAGAGGATTCGTCATAGAACGGAAGGTGGGCGACGGCCCGTGGTCCGTCTTGATCCGCCTGCCTGCTGATTGGACTTCTTACACCGACCACGGGCTTAGCGAAGGAACTTTGTACAGCTATCGGATCAAGGCGTTCAACAGGTTCGGCTCTTCCGACTGGAGCGAAGAAGTTTCGGCTCAAACAGGGTCGTTGCCCGAGGCGCCTTCAGGGCTTCACATTATTGCACGCGGGCTTACGTTTCTTGAGCTTGCTTGGGACGACCGCTCAACGGATGAGCTCTACTTCGAGGTCGAGGTGCGATACGCAGAGGGCGGCGTATGGCTTTCCGCAGGAACCGCGCCTGCGGATACGCAGGTCTTCCGGATACGTAGCCTGGAGCCCGGGAAGGAATACGTGCTCAGAGTGAGGGCGTGGAATCGTTTCGGGCCTTCACCTTACTCGGAGGAGATAGCAGGGAGCACAGGTGCAGTGCCCCCTGCACCGACCGACCTGCGGGAAATCGCTTGGGACGGTTCTTCGGTTACTCTGGCGTGGGAGGATGTGGGACCCGCCGAGCAGGGCTACGCGGTGCTCCGGGCTCCTGCTGAAGGCGGATCGTTCCAGAGAATCGCCGAGCTCCCTGCCGACACCACTTCATGGACCGATACGGGACTGGAACCGGGTGTGCTTTACAGATACGCGGTCGTAAGCACGAACCCCTTCGGCCCTTCGGAGCTCAGCAACGAGGTCCTCACTTGTGCGGGCATTAAGATCCTCTCGGTCGATCCCGACACCGGAAGCGTGCAGGGTGGAGAACGGATCCGCATTGAAGGAATACACCTGAGCGCCGGTGCGAGGGCTTCCCTGGGAGATGTTGTGCTTTCGGACCAGCAGTTTGTCGCCGGAGCGTTAGAAGGCGTCACACCCGAATGGCCGAGGGCGGAAAGTGTTGATGTGCTGGTTGGAGATGGGCCGTTTACAAGCGTTCTTCCGCTGGGGTTCCATTATGCGCGGGGCCTTTTGAGGGGCGATGCCAATGGGAATCGCTTCCTGAGTATCGCCGACGTCATCAGGCTGCTGGGACACCTTTTCAGAGGCGCACCGGCGCCGTACTGTATGGAGCTCGGCGATGCAAACGCTGACGGCACCTTGAACTTGGCCGATGCGGTTTTCCTGCTCCAGTACCTTTTCGGGTCAGGACCGCCTCCGACACCCGAGAACGTCGATTGCCGATAAAGAAGGCGGGAGCTGCAAGCCGAAGCCCGCTGGGAATCGCGGAACTGTTATGGCGGTCTTTGTATTGCTTACGGGGATAGTTTTTGCAACACAGGGCGCTGCCCCGCTCCAGGTGCGTTTCGCTTTACGCCCCGAGTGCACGGTGAGAATTATGCGGCTGGGGTGCCCCGGCGTTTTGGAACCTGCAGAACTCAGCGGGAGGCTCAAGAAGGCTTGCGGCATTAAGCCGGAAATTCTGAGCGATTCTTTTCGAAAAGGCGCTTTGGAAGGCGTGGTTTTCGTCTCGGAAATCCTCGGTTCAAAGAAAGCGTGCCCTTGGCTCTTACAGCTTCGCCTTCCCAGGCTCCCGGTCTCGTGCTTAAAGGAGATTCTCAGGGAGGAAGCCTCGGCAATCGGCTTTTCCGTAAGTGAACAAGGCAGGCTTCAAGGGGCGCTTTTATCGGGAAGCGGCTCTCAAGTCGGGTTTGCCGTACGCAGCGGCAGGATTCTTTTTTTCGGCTCTGGGTGCGCTTCAGTGCCTCGCCTGGGGAATTTCACCCCTCCTGAGCTTAAGCCCGGGGCTTCGGCGTCTTTTGTGATCGGACCTGTGGGTTCCTGCGGGCGCTGGATCCGGCTTGATTACGACGGCGTTCTTCTGAAAACGAGCCTCGATCGAGGAAAAAACTTTGCGGCCTTTCCTTTACCCTCTGTCTTTTTTGAATCAGCGGTCTTTTCTGCGATCAGGATCCTTGCGGCTTTCAGCGACAGGAGCGCTTTACACCGGGGGATTTGTGACAGGCACTTGCTTGAGCTCGGTTCCAGTCTTGTAGAATACGCGCGCGGCCATGGAGGCGTTATCCCCGGCGGAGGGCCTTCCGGGCTGCGCGGCCTTCAGATTTTAAGCGAGACTTTTGCATGGAAACTCCCGGCTGAAATCTTCAACTGTCCGCTTTCGGGCTGCGCCTTTCCGAAACGCCTTCCAAACGGGGTGCTTAGAATAACGCACCGGTCTTCAAGCTACAGGCTGCGCTCCTCGGCCCTCCGTTTGCCGGAGCTTAAGCGCGATGTACTCCTGCTTTACGAAGCCCGGAGCTTTGACGGCCGCGGCAGGTGGACGCTTTGGGGAGATCTTAAGGCAAGGTGGATTGAGGAGAAGGAATTCCGCAAGCTTATGCGGCACCAAGTGCCTCAAGGCGCAGGTGGGATCCGGAGCCGGGCTGACACAAGGTGCAAGGTGTTGGAGGCGCTTGAGAGGATTTCACCGGTTGTGGTGCCTGAAGAAATCCGCGCTCAGGCGCAACAGATGATTGCGCACAAGCTGAGCTCCGAGCTTAGGGCTGTAAACAAAAGAAGCACGGACGCTTGGCGGCGTATCAAGAGCCGGCGTGACTGGGAAGTTTTTCGTGATCAAAAGCTTAAGCTTCTTAAGAATGCGATAGGCCCTTTCCCCCGGAGGGTGGTTGCAAAAGAGCTTCGGGTCACAGGAACGATCTCAGGCGACGGATACCGAATTGAGAATATCATTTTCCAAAGCAGACCGGGGTTTTGGGTTACTGCGAATCTCTACCTGCCTTCGGCGCCGTTTGAATCCGCACCGGGTATCTTGATCTGCCACAGCCATCACACCCCCAAGGAACACGGCGAGATTCAGGACATGGGTATGACATGGGCGAGGCGGGGCTGCGTTGTGCTTGTTCCGGAGCTGCTCGGGCACGGCAAGAGGCGGCAGCACCCCTTCAGCTCAAAGGATGATTACCCGAAGCCTTTCCGGGTGGGGCGGCAGGATTACTACTTCCGCTACGACATGGGAGTTCAACTCCAAATTGCAGGCCAAAGCTTAATGGGCTGGTTTGTTTGGGACTTGTGGCGCAGTGTTGATGTGCTTCTTTCTCAAAAGGGCGTCGACCCGGAGCGGATTATCCTCCTGGGAGCTGTTGCAGGCGGCGGCGATGTGGCCGCAGTCGCAGGCGCTCTTGATCGAAGGATCAAAGCTGTCGTGCCCTTCAATTTCGGCGGACCTGAGCCTGAAGACGTTTATCCTCTTCCTGAGGATGCGGAGCTCAGATTCAACTACGCGGGGTACGGCAGTTTCGAGTCGACGCGGAATCTCAGGAGATCCGCTGCAGACGGCTTTCTGCCTTGGGTGATTGTGGGTTCGATAGCTCCCAGGCGTTTGATTTATGCGCATGAGTTCGCCTGGGACAGGAAGCGGGATCCCGTCTGGAAGAG
>CAZGYL010000455.1:0-4821 GCA_964529985.1 uncultured Planctomycetia bacterium
CGGTCATGCGGCCGGCGCGTTCGCCCAAAGCCGCGCGTATTCTCTCGGACGCCTCCTTCGGCGTAAGCTCCGCGCTGTGCCTCACAAGGCAAAGGCTCAGAGCTTGCCTGTGCCCGAGGCTTCCAAATGGCACATAAACGTTGCGTGCCTCAAGCACTCTGGCTACAAGAGGACGCGCTCCCGAAAGAACGTCCAAGCTCCGAAGCCGCCTGCGCAACCCCAGCGGATCATCCAGGACGCCTACAACCTTGAAAGTTTTTTCTGTCTTGCCGGCCTTCAGCTCTATGGAACGGCCTGTCGCGCTTGTCGTTCCGAAGAGCTCTTCAGCTAAAGCCCTGTCGAGTACGCACAAGTGGTGCTCGTTTTTCTTAAAGAATCTGCCGTTAAGGAGTTCTGCGTTGTTCACCTCTGGAAACCCTTCCGTGGTTTCCACAACCACTGTATCGGCTTTTGTAGAGTCGGCCCCCGCAAGCGCCGCTGTAAGCCGAATCCCAACGGCCGGTCCCCCCGCCGCGCGGCTCAGGAGCCGGACATCGCCCAGCGTCAGTTTCTCGCGAAAGGGCCCGAAGAGTTGAGCCAGAGTCAAAGACGGGTGTACTTGTATGATGTCTTTCCCGAGGCGGTCAAGCGTGTTCTCTATGGCTCGCCGCGCGCTTCTTACCAAACAAACCGAAGTCAATGCCGCACAGAAGATAACAGTGAACAGGAAGAGAAGAAGGAGTGATTCGGCGGGCCGGGCCCGGAGGCCCTGACATGCGATTGTAAGCATCCCGCTTGCTTTACCCACGTGCGAGCACCTCAACCGGATCCAGCCTTGCAGCGCGCCATGCGGGAAGGAGACCCGCAAGCATTCCACCAGCGCAAACTACGGCGAAAATCACTGCCGCCTCACCCCAAGGAACGGCCCAACTGAGAAGCGACGCCGGACTCACCGTCGCCCGCGCCCATGCAAGCACGATCCCAAGTGGTATTCCAATGCAGCTTCCGGCCGTTGTGAAAACGGCCCCTTCGACCATGAATTGAAGAACAATTTGGCCGCGGGTGGCGCCCTCGCACCGGCGGACCGCGATCTCGAGCTTTCTTTCGTTCACAGCAAGCAGCATGGCGTTGGCAACGACGATAAGCCCGAGGATCAGACAAAGGAGGAAGACATCGCGCGAGAGCTGAAAAAAGATTTTTATTTCGGGAGCGGTAAGCGCCGCAACGACCAGATTCGCATACAGGAGAACATCACGACCCTTAGCTGAGAAATACCGCCGCAGTGAAGTTATGACCTCGCGCAGCTTTTGGGGTTCCGCGCGAAGTACGAGCCATTGCGGCTTTTTCCCCATAAGGGGCCAGGGCACGAGCATGCATTTCTCGCTTGTGAGCCACGGAACCCTCGGGGGGAGTATACCCATGTTCCGTAGAAAGGCTACGGCAAGGAATCTGAAGGGCCGGGACTTGCCGTATCCCAGAGCATCGGTTTTAAGTACCGCCTCAGGAAGCGGGCTGAGAACGCCGATTACGGTCAGAGTTCTGCCTCCCGCGATTTCGATTTTCCGCCCCAAAGCGTCACCCGACGGGAAAAGCTCAGCCGCCGCACGGGATTCAAGCACCGCAACCGGAAGGCCCTCTCTGAGCTCTTTCGTTGAAAAGTACCTTCCGGCAGCGATTACAAGCCGCCTGGCGTGAAGATGTGCTGCGTCTGCTCCTACAAGGAAGAGACCCTTTGACTTCTCCACAGCAACGCCTGTGGCAGCGAGGAGGGCGGGGTGCACGCGCCTGATCGTTTCAATCTCCTGCCAGCTGCTGCATACAGCTCCCTGCGGGGTTCCCACCAGGATACGGTCGGCTGCAAATTCCCCCGCACGCAGGAAGGCTGTATGCTCGGTTCCTTTGTACAAAGCTTGGGGGAGTATCGCCGCGGCTGTCGACCACACGATGGCTTGCAGCACAAGCAGAGAGCGCAGAGGCCGCCTGGTAAGCTGGCTGAGACCTTCGCGAATGCAAAACGGCACCAGCGGCCTGAAAGCCCGGTCCATTCGGAAAAAACCCATTGTCTGAAACCTTATAGCCTCATTCTATAACAAACCGGGCCAGGTTGAACTCCTCAAGACCTAAACGTCGATTTTCAAAACCCCGCTGGCCTTGAGTTTTGACTGCTTGAGCAAGAGAAGAGCCTCGTTAAGCTCACTGAAAGGGAATACTCGATGTTCAGTGACAACCCCTGCACGTTCGGCCTCAGAAAGTAAGTTCCGTACATCCTGCCGCGTTGAATTCGCCACGCTGCGAAGAACGCGTTCGTGGTAAAGGTGCTCCGCGTAATCGAGCTCCGGAATCGGGCTCATGTATATCCCGGCCAAAGCGCACACTCCGCCGCGGTCAAGCAGGCTGAGCACTCTGGGAACAAGCTTTCCCGCGGGAGCGAAAACTATCGCCGACTGGAGCGGCTCGGGCGGTTGATCCTCGGCTCTGCCGGTCCACTGGGCGCCGAGCTTTTCGGCGACCTTCATGTGCTCGGGGCTTCGTGTGAAAACAAAGACCCTGATCCCCCGGGCGCGGGCCAACTGAAGGACTATGTGAGCCGAGGCGCCGAAGCCGAAAAGCCCCAAAACTTCTCCGCTTTTAGCTCCGCTCAAGCAAAGAGCGCGCCAGCCGATTACACCGCCGCAAAGAAGCGGTGCTACGCCGACGTCGTCAAGCCTCCCGGGAAGCTCGTATGCGGAACCGGCGGGCACAAGGGTGTACTGGGCGAATCCACCGTCACGATCATATCCCGTGAACAGAGCTTTTTTGCAAAGATTTTCCTTCCCGGAACGGCAAAGGCGGCACACAGAGCATGTGTCGTAAAGCCATGGTACTCCCACCCGCGCACCTATCTCGGGCTGCTTTACCCCCGGACCTTGCTCCTCCACTACACCTACGATCTGGTGTCCCGGTATGACAGGAAGCTTGTGCGGCGGAATATCGCCTTCAACTATGTGAAGGTCGGTTCGGCAAATACCGCATGCGGTAACCCGGACCAGGATTTCGCCCGGTCCCGGCCTGGGCCTGGGAAGCTCAACGAGCTTTAGGGGCCGTGTTTCGATAGGTTGCTGTTTTTCGAGAACAAACGCTTTCACATGCCTTACCTTTGTTCGCTCCCTGGAACCTGGGCTTCAGCAGGTACGGTTCTACCGACTCCGAGGAAATCAGCTAATTTGGCGCGGGCGTTTTCGATGCGCTTGCGCACCTCGCTGACATCGCAATTCTGTACCATGGCGATTTCATCCTCTTCAAACCCTTCGAGGGCGAAGAGAAGCAGGGCTTGTCTTTCTTCGGGATTAAGATTAACCAGCGCCTTCTCGAGCTGTTCCCGCTGTTCCTCGGCACCGAGAGATTCCCAAGCTTTGGTCGTCTCGTAATCGGGCACAAGGTCTTCGAGGGTCACGCGCTCGGGAGATTCAAACAGCCTTTCGAGCCAGTAAGCCCTCTCGGTCAAATCTTCTTCCGGTGTAAGCGGTTCTTCCGACGGCTCGGTCTCCTCAACTCCCATAAGCACTTTCTCAGGCCGCTTGGCGAGAGCCTCCAGCCGCTCGTGGAGAAGCTCGATAAGCCAAACGTCAAGAGGTTTCCCCGCAGGTCGTTCAGAGAACCGATCCCAGGCGATTGCAATGACTTCATCAACCAGGTCTGCAGGACTGATCTCACCCCGCGGGATCACGCCTTCAAGTTCCAGAACCCTGAGCTCGCGCCGCGCGTGCTGGCGCACCGATCGGAGCAATGGCCGCAGGAGTTCGAAGAAGGCTTCGCGCCTCTCTTCCTCAACGTCGCGCTTGAGGTAGGGCTCGGCCGCGCGCAGCTCGCGCACCCGGTAGCGGCGCCTTTTGTAAAGGTAGTCCTTGCGCACAAGCTCCTTATGCCGCTTTATTTCCCTGACAAGCACAGCGAGCGCTTCGTCGACCGCAGCAGCCGGGGTTCGCCCTTTCCCTTCTGCAACCAAGGTTCCCGTAGGAAGCCAAAGAACCGCCCGCACTTCGTACACGCCTCGGAGGCGGTTCACGGTGAGACGCAGGTGCCTTTCGTCAGGTTCATACCAGAGAAGAAGCCGCCCAATGCGCGGAAGCTTCTGTGAAAAATACTCCTGAATACCTTTGAGAGTAATCTTATATGTTTTCAGACTACTGAAACGACGGGGAAGAGAGATGAAAGGTTGGCGTGATCATCTTCGTAATCCTACAGTTTGGCTTCAAATAATCAGTATTATAATCACTCTTCTTATTCTCTGGCGCGTTACCATGCCTTTTCAAGAGAAGATGTTGAGAAAGGTACCGGATGTCGTTCTAGACATCATTCCCTCTGTTGGACAAATCGATAAGGACATCTATTACACTAAAACGAGACCCGTTAATGCCGACTTGACTATTGATTTATATGTCATAGTTTGGAACAAAGGGAATGGGACCGCGGAAAATGTAAGTATCACTTTGCGTAGTGAACCGCAAGTAGCCAGTTGGTATGATTATCATTGGTCAATAGTTTCCATCAGTGGTTTTATGTATCGTCCCAGCCATAGTAATGCTTCCATTCGGGCTCTATTGCCGAATCAACAGGCTCAAATTCAATATCATGTCAGCTTCATGCCTTCAGGTTATGATCAGTTGATAAAGGAAGGGAAAGAGCCAAAAATAATCATTGAGCTGGAATATGCTTCAACAAGCCAAAGATACGAATACCTTGTTGAAATGCCATAACCTTTCATTAGTAAACCATCTTCAGAACAATGCTAAAACAATGTTAAATAATGGTAAATTTGTAGCTTAAAAAATTAAGAATGAAAAACGGATTTCTATTGGGCTA
>CAZGYL010000456.1:0-4812 GCA_964529985.1 uncultured Planctomycetia bacterium
TAATGCGGGCACCCAGCGTCCTAGGGGTGTCTACGAATTACGCACGGTCATATAGGCCGGCGTTTTGCGCCGGCCTAATTTTGTTCCCGGGAAGGCCTGTGAGCGCCCCAGCGGTAAAGCGCCGCACAAACGCCTTCGCCTGAGACCATGCAGGCCCCCACCGGGTGCTCGGTAGTGCAGGCGTTGCCGAAAAGCGGGCACTGCTGCGGCTCTATTTTTCCCTTAAGTACTTCTCCGCAGCGGCAGCCGGGAGGCTCTTTTGCAGGAGGGACGCTTATCGGAAGCACCTTCTGGGCATCGTGCGCCGCATAACTTTCGCGTAAGGCCAAACCGCTTCCGGGCAACAACCCCAACCCCCGCCAGGAGTCATCGCACGGCTCAAACACCTCTTCCACAAGCTTGAGGGCTTTGGGGTTCCCTTCCTCCCGCACGCTGCGCTTGTAGAGATTCTGCAGGCGTGCCACGCCGCGGTTCCTTTGCTTTACGAGTTCCAAGATCGCCTGCAGGATGTCTGCAGGCTCAAAGCCCGCCACCACCGCGGGAATGTGGAACTCCTCAGCCAATGCTCTAAAGGCGCTTGTACCCGCCACGGTGCACACATGCCCGGGGCAGATGTATCCCTGCACTCCGACTTCCGGATCTGAGGCAAGCACACGCATGGGCACGGGCATGGTCTTGTGGGCTGAGAGGACAAGAAAATTTTCAAGACCTTCTGCTTTCGCCCGCTTCAGCGCCGCCGCCACGGTAGGTACGGTGGTCTCGAATCCTACACCGAGAAAGACCACTTGGCGGTCTCTTTGCTGTCTTGCCAGAGAGAGTGCGTCAAGGGGTGAGAAGACGACCTGAACATCGGCGCCCTCGGCTTTCGCCTGCTCGAGGGAAAGGTTCGTGCCGGGTACCCGAACCATATCGCCGAATGTAGCGACCGTGACACCGGAGCGCCGTGCAAGCGCCACCGCCCGATCCACGTATTCCGTGGCGGTGACGCAGACAGGACACCCCGGGCCTGAGACAAGCTTGATCTGCGGTGGAAGCAGGCGGCGCAAGCCGTTGCGTGCGATGGCCACCGTATGGGTGCCGCAAACCTCCATGAAGGTGTAGCGGCGGTCGCCCTGTACTTCGCGCCGGATAGCTTCGGTGAGAGCGCGTACGTAGGGCTGCTTGCGGAACTCGCTTACATACTTCACGTCTCTGCTTCTCCGGGATCGGGCGAGTACTTTGCCATCTCTTCGAGAAGCTTGAGAGTTTCCTCAGCTTCTTCGATGCTGAGTTTTTGGATTGCGAATCCGGCGTGCACGATGACGTATTCGCCTACTTGCACGTCCTCAAGCAGTTCCACGCTCACCTCTGTTTGAGTGGATCCCAGAGAAACCGTAGCTCGATCTCCCGAAACAGCCTCAACCCGCATCGGATAAGCGACACACACGGCGTCACCTCGACTGTTCTTTGTTCCCGCCGGCCCCTGCGCCCGTCCGCCGGTCTTGCTCAGCCTTCAGCCGGTACTTCTCGGCCAGGAAGGCGACCCATTCCGCGACGCCCTCTCCGGTGCGGGCCGACAACTCGAAGGTCACAAGCTCAGGATTAAGTCGCTTGCACGCCCGGTGTACTCTGTCGATCGAAAAATCGAGGTGGGGTGCAAGGTCGCATTTATTGATCAGGAGCACCGTCGCCTTCTTGAACATGGCCGGGTACTTGATAGGTTTATCGTCCCCCTCCGGGATACTTAGAACCACGGCCCGGAGGTCTTCACCGAGATCGAAACCGGCGGGACACACAAGGTTTCCGACGTTTTCGATAAAAAGCACCTGCGTTCCCGCAAGATCGAGCTCTTCAAGCGCACTTGCGATCATAGTGGCATCGAGGTGGCAGGCTCCCGAAGTATTCAGTTGCACCACCGGAACTCCGAGTGCGTCAAGCCGAGCCCCGTCCAGGTCGCCCTCAACGTCTCCTTCGATCACGGCGGAATGCAGGGCGAATTGTTCCCGCAGCGCGGGAATGGTTTTCTCAAGGATCGCGGTTTTTCCCGCACCGGGCCCGCTCAGCACATTGACGCAAAGGACACGCGAGTCTGCGAAAAGCCCGCGGTTGCGCCTGGCCCGGGCGTTGTTATCCGCCATGATTTTTCTGACCAGCTTGATTTTCATGCTTCAACGTCCATGCTTTCCAACGTAAGGTCGTCGCCGCCTTTGACCTCCACGTCGCAGGTGCCGCAGCGCTCGCACACGCACAGGAAACTGTCCACAGGAAAAACCGCGCCGCACGCACGGCAACGTCCTTCTCCGGGGACCTCTTCGATGTCGAGCCGGGCTCCTTCCGCAATAGTGCCCCGAGAAAGGGCTTGGAAGGCGAATTCCAAGCTTTCGGGCACCACCGAGCTCAGGTAACCGACTTTGATCACTATCCGGGTGACCTTGCGGTAGCCTCCGGCTTCAGCTTGCCGGCTTACCACCTCAAGGATGCTTTGAGCGATACTTGCTTCGTGCATTTGGTCAATTCTCCGGCGGCCCCCTGCAAGCGTCAACCGAGATGCTGCTGAATGAAAGGGCCATTGCAATCGTGCCTTGTTCGCCTATCATTGAAGTTCCCTTTTCCGGCCCGGCCGGGTCCGGCCCTGCGGGCGCCACGTCCGAGCCGAGGCCGGGGCTGCGCCCTTGATTAACCGAGGTAAGGCCATGTGGCGGCATTTTCTGAGCGGCCTGTGGAAAGACAATCCCGTGCTTACGCTCATGCTCGGCCTGTGCCCGACGCTTGCCGTGACCACCGCGGTGACCAATGCGCTGGGCATGGCGGCTGCAGCGTGTTTTGTTCTTGTCGGTTCGAATGTGCTGGTCTCTCTTTTGGGGAGATTCTTCCCGAAGAAGATCCGTATCCCCTGCTTCATTGTGATAATCGCTTCCTTTGTCACCACCGTTGAGCTCCTGATGAAGGCCTTCCGGCCCGACCTGGACAAGGCGCTCGGGATTTTCATCCCGTTGATCGTTGTCAACTGCATCATCCTCGGCAGAGCGGAGGCGTTTGCGTACCGCAACCGGCCGCTTGCCTCTCTGCTTGACGGCTTGGGTATGGGAATCGGATTCGGTATCGCGCTGCTTATCCTGGGCGCCGTGCGGGAGCTTTTCGGAGCCGGGAAATTCCTTGATATTCCGGTTACGACGGCGTTTTCCGGCGCCCCGGGCGCTGTCATGGAGCCGATCGGGTTGTTGGTGCTCCCCCCGGGGGCGTTTATCGTTTTGGGACTTGTTCTGGCTGCCCGCCAGGCGGCGAGAGACAGGCTTAAAGAACGCTCGCGCAGGGCCCGTTTCGGCGGATAGAAAAGCGAGGGGGCTTGACAGTGGAATACTTCGCGACGTTTTTCAAAGTCAGCTTGGTGCATAATTTCGTTCTGAGCCAGTTTCTGGGGCTTTGCCCTTTCATCGGAGTTTCGCGCCGCAGACGCGACGCTTTCGGCATGGGCTTCGCCGTTATTTTCGTAATGGTGATGGCCTCCCTGGTGACGTGGGCCGTATGGAGATTCGCTCTGCTTCCTTTCGGCTTGCAGTACCTCCGCACGGTTACTTTCATTCTCGTAATAGCCACGTTGGTCCAGACGGTCGAGCTTGCGATAAAAAAGCTAAGCCCGCCGCTTTACCGGGCGCTCGGAATCTATCTGCCCCTTATAACAACAAATTGCGCGGTGCTGGGCGTCGCCATTTTGAACATAAACGATTTCGGGTCGGTGGAAGACGGGCTGCGGAGCTTTACGTTGACGGCCGTGCAGGGGTTAGGCGCGGGTGCCGGATTCATGCTTGCCATGTTGTTCATGGCGGAGATTCGGGAGCGCCTGGACTTGCTCCCTCTGCCCAAAGCGTTCCGCGGCGTGCCGATCGCTTTTATTTGCGCGGGTCTTATGGGGCTTGCGTTTTTCGGGTTTGCAGGATTCGTCTCGTAAAAAGCGGGAGGCGTCAAAAAGGAGAAACTCATGCTTCCTGCGGTTTTGACTCTCGGCTCGCTGGGTTTACTCTTCGGTTTCGGGCTGTATGTGGCCTCAAGGGTATTCCATGTCGAGGAAGATCCACGGTTGGAAAAAGTCCTCGAAGCTCTTCCGGGCGCCAACTGCGGGGCATGCGGGTTTCCTGGTTGCAGCGGTTTGGCTACTGCGCTTGTGCACGGAAGCGCTCCGGTCACAAGCTGCCCGGTTGCCTCCGGAGAGCAGCTCAAACAAGTGGCTGCGATCCTCGGTGTTGAGTTCTCCACCATGTCCACGCGGAAGGTTGCGATCGTGCATTGTCAGGGTCGGAACGTGCCCGACAAATTTGTTTACGACGGTCCTCGGACCTGCGCCGCTTCACAGCTTCTGCTCGGAGGGCACAAGGAATGTCCTGATGGTTGCTTGGGCTTGGGCGACTGCGTGCGGGCATGTCCTTTCGACGCCATTGAAATGGTGGACGGCATTCCGGTGGTGGACGAAGACGCTTGTACCGGTTGCGGCAAGTGCGTTGTAGCCTGCCCGCGGGACATCATCGATTTGCAGCCTCTGGATAAGCACGTGCACGTGCTGTGCCGCTCTCACGAGAAGGGGGCCGCAGTGCGCAAGTATTGCGACGTCGGGTGCATAGGCTGTAAGAAGTGCGAGCGCACCTGTCCTTTCGATGCGATTCATGTTCAGGATTTTCTTGCGATAATCGACTACGAAAAATGCACAAGCTGCACGAAGTGTGTGGGCGTTTGTCCTATGAAAACCATTGCGGATTACCGCCCGGCGAGGCGTGCAAGAGCTAAGAAGGAGAGCGCATGAGAAGGCGCTTTCGATTCCCCGGAGGAGTGCATCCTCCC
>CAZGYL010000457.1:0-4810 GCA_964529985.1 uncultured Planctomycetia bacterium
AAAGCCGCGGGGGCATAACCCCGAAGTCTAATCTGAGAGCCTTCGGAAATATAAATTCTTGTTCCACAACCTGCAGGCCGGCCGGAGCTCTGAGTTCCCTTAACCACCAGAGCGGGGTGCAGAGAAAAATCCGAGCTGTCCGGCGCCCGGTTAAGTCCCATCACCGCAAGGACGTTGGTCCCGGCCCGGGCTGCGCCCACGAAAGGCTCCATATCTATGCGCTCAGGCTCACCGGCCTCATGAGAGCCGTCCGCTCTTGCGTCGTGAGGTAAGATCGTGCCTGGGGAGCCGGCTGAACGACGGGCCGTTTCAACACCGTTCAAATATGCCACAAACCCATCGTCGTAATCGATCCAAAGTTCGTAGAAGACAAGCTCGGTGGGATCCTCAAGTGTAAACGTCCGGCGCACGTAAACCGTAGTATAAGCCCCCCGCATATCCGCAAGAACGGTGGCATCATCGCCGTCACCGTATCCGAAACCCGCAGGGCCTTCTTCCCATGCGGAATCGTCGAAATCAGGAAGCGTCCATTCCAAACCCGCAGAGGGATCCTCGGTTCCGCGGAAGAAGCGCCACATTGAGGATTGCGGGATCAAATCCGTACGTACCGTTCCACCTCCTTTTGCAGAAGCACAGGCTGTAAGCTCGGTAGGTAGTTGCGCGCGAATGAATCGGGAACGCTCCGCGCGAAAAGAGCGCATCCCTCCCAAGTACCTTATCCCGGCGGAACGCCTTATCCGCCCCAGAGTGATCTCAACTGCAGGGGCGCTGAAAGTTCGGTCGATAAGTTCGGAGAGGTGATACCAATAGCGGGGAGCTACAAGAGGGTGACGGAGAAACCTCCTGACTGCGGGAAGGTCCGGCCTGAAAAGCCTTTCCTGCGGCTCCTGGAAAACGCTGTCCATGTCCCAAGGCAACAATATGAAACGCCTGTCCGAAGGACGCGAGTAAAGGAAGTAGTCATCTCCGTCCTGGCGATAAATGCTGTTTTCCTGGTTGCTCAAAACCGTGTGAACGGCAAAGTATCGAGCCCACTGGTCGATATCAATGATCTGTTCGATCTCTTCAACATATGAATCTTCGGGGCTGTTCAAAGCGCGGCAAAGCCGCACGATGTCACTCCAGTCGGCCTCCTGCCGGTTTGTGACCTTGTCGTATGCGCGGCGGTATTCGCTCTGGTCTTCTCCGTGATAGCGTAAATCGCTTCCATTACCTGCGCGCGTGCCTCTGTACAAGTTCCCTCCGGACTCGTGCGCCATTTGGTGCGCCACGAAGTACTCGTCGATCCTTTCCATTTGCACGTACTCGGTCCAAAAGCCGTCGTCCATCCCCAAGCTCATAAAAGTTGCAAAAGGAGCCGGAATGCCGGCGCGGCGGAATGTTTCCATTCCTGCAAATTGGAGGTGAGGATTGACGGCGTTGAAATAGAGGATATTCGCTTCGTCGCCGCGTTCGTCGTGCGTCAGAATCACGCGGTACGAGGGGGGCCAATGACTCCGGGCGCTGCTTCCGCGATACCGCACTTTTCCATACTGGTAAAGCCGGCCGTCCAAAACGAGTGCGCAGGGAAGTAAGCGGTTTGAGCGAGGGGATCTGTTACGAAGGCTGTTATCCCCGCCGGATAGATCCGAAGACCTCATGACAATGTATCTGAAGCGCGTGCGCCCTGACCGCGGGAAATCGCGCGAATCCACACGCAGGAGAAAAGGCAGGTCCGGAGCTCCGGCCGGCAGGCGTCCGCGAAGACCGGTCCGGCTTTCCGCTTCAAAGTAGAATTCGACCGTTCCCGAACGGTCCAGCGAAGGAAGAAAGCCGGCCCAAACGCCATCGCCCGCCTCGCCGTCTCCGCTGAGGCCGTCGTCTGACAGAGAAAACCGATTCCACGCAGCTCCCTCATACCTCCAGAAAAGCTCAACCTGAGCTACACCGCTCGGGCAATCAGCTTCAACTTGAAAATGCACTGCATGCTCGGGCTGCGGTAAAGGCGGCGCAACGACATAGTTGAAAAGTACAGGTGCTGCATCGAGCTCGAGATTGCTGCGCGGTGCACCCGGGGTTCCGCCTTCTGTCTCAGCCACCCATGACCCGCCTGCAGCCGGATTGAGATCGGGGTGCCGCAGTTCCAAGGTCATCCCTTTGGGACCGGGATCAAGGGGATCGTTAGGATCTTCCCCCCGATCCGGTCCGTCCGCCCCCCGCGGCCATGAGCCGTCATCAGCGTACCTGAAAGCCACCACCTGATTGCCGTCCCCGTCGGTGAGACGGATCCATTCAGTTCTATTGTTAAGCTTTCCGCTCCAATTGCCGGTTACAGAGGCCTGGGGATATTTCTCTTCGGCATACTGGGCATCGGGAACGACAAGGAGGTAGCGCTGGGGAGGAAGAACCGTACCGTCTGCAAAGACAAAATCAACGCCTCCGCTGAGCCGCCAGCCGGTAAGATCCACAGGCCTATCGCCGGCATTGAAAAGCTCGATGAATTCGTCCCTGTCGTCCTCGCTTGAAGGGTGATAGTTAACCTCTGTTATGCGGATCGGGGGGAGAACAGGCGGCGAGTTCGGTTCGCCCGGCGTCGGATTCGACATTACGCCGCTTCTTTCGGCTGCCGTACTCCACAAACCCCAACTTCGACCGGCATTAACGCGGTACCTGATACCCGCTATTAGCGCTCCGTCCGAACCTCGGACCAAAACGCAAGTTCCTGAAAGCGGCTCTGTGGGGAGTGCAAAAACGCCGAAACCTTTTGGCGGAATCGTATCCGGCCCGATGCCCGGCCGGAGCGCCGAAAGGTCCGTTCCAAAAAGCAGATCCTCCGCTGAAACCGGCGTCCCGGCCTCATTGTACACTTCGACCCAGATACCGGTTCCATCAGTGCCGACCTCGTTCATGATCAGCCTCGGCACCGGAGCATATGGAGAACGCAATCGCCCGCTTAAAGTAACCGACAGAACAAAATCCCTGCTGTCGCGGGACTCATTCGCGCCGAGGACGGCCAGCACGTTCTTACCACGCCTCAGTACGCCGGGATCAAGCGGCCATCTCAACGGATAACCTGATTCGTGCGCCTCAGAGGCCCGGAAACCGTGATCAGGAACCCCGCTTCCGGGCATGAACGCCGAGGCCTGCTTCCGCCCGTTGAGAAAAGCAATAAAACCGTCATCAAAATCAACGGTCAAGATAAGTTCTTCGAACGCTTCGGGATCTTTTACTTCAAAACTTATGCGCGCAAAGACGGTGGTGAACCGTCCTTCCATGTCGTTGAGAACCGTGGAAAGGCCGCTTTCACCGAAGCCGAAGGGCGCCTCCGCCTGCTCCCAAGCGCTGTCGTCATAAGCGGGATCCACCCATGCCCCCTGTTCGCCGGCAGGCTCTTCCTCTCCGCGCCACAAACGCCAAAGCGCTCCGAAAGGAACGAGCTGTGTCTCTTCCCTCGCCCTGGAGTTCCTTTGCCCAGGAGTGCCGCCCGCCACGATACTTGCGGCCCAAGCCTCCGGCCTGTCGTTATCTTCCCAGGGATCGATCAGCTCCAAAGTAGCTCCTAGCCCGTCGGGTTTGGAAGGATAGGGTGAGTGGTCCCTCCAGAAAACCGAATCAACCACAAATCCCTGCCGGTTTACGAGCGTTATGCGGTCCCAGTCGTTATCCAGGGCGCCGCCGAAATCCCCTATGCAGGGCACTTCCGGCCACACTGTGCCGAAAGCCCCTGCGTCTTTGCATACAACCAAGAAACCGCCCCCTGGAAGCACCACCCCTTCGGGAAACCGGAAGGAGATCCCCTCGCTGAACCGCCACCCGCCCAAGTGGACCGGAGCCGCACCCCGATTGTACAGTTCTATCCATTGCAGCCGTGCCGGAACCATGCCCGAAGCGGGGAGCGGGTGATAAGCAATCTCGTTTATGACAACGGAAAAATTATCGGAAGGAGTCCCGGCGGCAACGCCGGATAAAAGGCACGCACATGCAAACGGCAGAACAAAACGAAGCATGTTCGGTCCTTTCGCGTGCCCAGAAGCCCACAGGTCCCCCGAAGAGTCACCTTTACAGAACCGAGTTCTTGAGCGGTTGCCTGAATCGGCGGAAAAGCTCCGCCGCTCAAGCGGATCAAGTGATCTATTGTACCGTTCCAATCTTTACATTCCCACCCGGTTGCGGTCGACTACAAATATCTGAGCTGGAGCAACACGGCAGGATCTTTCGGATCCACAGGCAGCAGAACTACGAAAAAGTAATCGTAAATGCTTGTAGAGATCGCCGGAGGGGCCCTTATCCCCAGTCCCTCCAAGATGTCATCAAGCGTATAAGAATGCCCCACAAGAAGAGCTTCGGCACCTCCCGGCAAAGCGCGAAGCTCCGCAAGCAGGCAGTCCAAATCATGAACTTGATCTATCACGGTGAGATCCAGGCCGTGATCCCGGGCGGTAGGTAGGGCCGTCTCCTGCGTGCGTCTCTTTTCGCTTGCAAAGACAGCAACCAAATGGGTGCGTTTGAGCACCTCAGCAAGCCTCTCGGCGCGCTGCCGGCCCTCCTCGGTGAGGCCCGGATCGCTTCCGCTCGCCTTCTCCGCGTGGCGTACCATGTAAAGAATCCGGGGCGGAGGGTCGGGGGGCTCAGGCACCGGGGCCGGTCCCCCTGCAAAAAGATAGCGGAGCAAATAAACGGGGTCGCTCAGATCGACCGTCCCGTCGCCGTTTACGTCCCCGCTCCGTGCCGCCTGCTGGCCCCGGCCGCCTTCCCGGACGACAAGAAAGCCGCCCAGAAGGATACAAACTCCAAGCACAAACAGGTACAGACCCCGGTGATACGTCCGCCT
>CAZGYL010000458.1:0-4783 GCA_964529985.1 uncultured Planctomycetia bacterium
TCCGGCTTCACACCTCCTCGGGAACTACGTAGGGCTTACGATAGTGACGTTTGAGAAGCTTGTTTGCTTCGGGGTCATCCACAAAGCACTCCTTCTCGCCGTCAAAAACGAGCCGCCTGCAACCCACCCGGTACGAGATATTTCCCAAATGGCACAAAAGCGTAGAAAGGTGACCTTCTTCAATGTCGGCGTTCGGCCGTTTTCTGCTCCACATGCATTCGATGAAGTTCTGAATGTGATGCGGTGTGGGCGGCCGGCCGTAACGCGAAGGCCCGGGCGAACCATCCCGTTCCCAAACCTGCCAGCCCCCTCCGTGCCGGCCGAGGATCATCATGCCCCGCGTGCCGTAGATTTCCACCTTGGTGGCGTTCCGCGGCCAAGGCGGAAAGCGGTCCGAGGCCCTGATCTCATGAGGCGTTTTCTTCATGTAAGGGGTCCAAAGCGTCAGAGAAAAGGTCATCACCAGCCCGCCTTCAAATTCATAGGTCACCATTTGCGTATCCGGACTGTCCTGTCCGTCCTTGAAGTAATAAATACCGCCTGCAGCATGCACGGCTTTCGGATACCGCTTGCCGATGACCCAGCGGGCCAAGTCCATCTGGTGCACGCCGTCGTTGACGATGTCACCTCCCGAGTAAACCCACTTCCAGTTCCACCTTCCGCCCCAGAAGTGATTCGGGTTGAAAGGCCGAAGCGGTGCAGGCCCAAGCCATCTTTCATAGTTGATCCCGGGGGGCGTCGGCTGATCCGGCTGAGGGGTGATCACTCCTCTTGTCTTCATATTGAAAACGCGCACGAAGTGTATGTCTCCGAGTTTGCCGCTGCGAAGCAGCCGGATCGCCTCCCGGGCGTAAGGAGCGCTCCTCGTCTGCGTCCCTACCTGTACGACCCTGCCGTACTTGCGGGCCGCTTCAACCATCTTACGGCCTTCCCAAATGTTGTGGCTTGCCGGTTTCTCCACATAAACGTCTTTGCCGGCCTGGCACGCATGTATGGTGCCCAGCGCGTGCCAGTGATCCGGAGTCGCGTTGACGAGGGCATCCACGTTCTTGTCATCAAGGATCTGCCGGTACTCTTGGGTCACCGTGGGCTTTTTCCCCTGAAGGGCCTCCACGCGGCGCGAGCGGTCTTTGAAAAGGTTGGCGTTGACATCGCAAAGATAGGCCACCTCGACATCCGGTCTCTTTGCGAATGCCTGGGCGAGAAAGTTACCCCGCCCGTGAATACCCATAACTCCGATACGGATCCTGTCGTTCGCTCCGCGTACTTTCAGCGCACAAGCCGCTCCGGCCCAGGCACAAGCGCCCGCGGTTGTAAGAAAACGCCTGCGTGTGGTTTTCACGAGAGCCTCCTTCAAAGTAAACGTACCGCAGAAAATCTTCCGCTTCGCTTCTTACTCATTGTAATCGCCCCGCCGGCTGCTGGAAGCGCCCCGGAGCGTGGGCTACACAAAAAGATAGGTGTAGGCAACCAGCCCCAGGGCCGAAAGCGCGCCTGCAGCAAGGTCGTCGGCAAGTATCCCCAAGCCGCCTCCGATAGCCTCGAAGCTCTTTACGGGCCATGGTTTTACAACGTCCAGAAACCGGAAAAGCACAAAGCCCAACAGACAGGAAGCAAGATCGCAGGCGGGAAGCAGGGCAAGGGACTGGCCTGCGATTTCGTCGCTTACGACATGGCGCGGGTCCTGTACCCGGGCCCGGCGTTCGGCTTGGCCGCCGAAAAGGGCTGTTGCAAGACCGAATACAACGAGAAGGAGAAACAGGACCGCAGCGACAAATGCGCGGGAAGCACCTCCCTGCAAGGCCGAAGCGGCAAAGAGCGCCGGAAGGAGGCTTGCAAACGTTCCGGGGCAAAGGGGGAGGAAGCCGATTCCAAGGCCGCTTGTAAGAACGGCGGCACCTAAAAGGGCAAGGTTCCGGTCTCCCTGAGGTTCTTTCTTCTCGGACACCGTTTTTCTCAGTCAGGCTCAACCGTAAGGTCCAAGCCGCGCACCCCGCGCACGGTTCCTTCCAGAAAATCACCTACTTGAGCGGAGCCGGGCGGGAGCCACACGACGGGGTCCACATCCGGAGCTTCAGCGAAAGTGCGGCCGACCGGCCGGCCTTCTCTGATCTCATCGACAACAACGGTTACCTTCCGCCCCACTCTGCTTTCAGCGAATTTGCGGGCGTTCTCCACCAAGACACGGCGCAAAGCGGCCTGGCGCTTGCGGGCGAGGGCCGGCGGCACGCGTCCGCCCAGGCGGGCCGCCTTCGTGCCTTCTTGCGGGCTGTATCTGAAAACGCCTCCGCGCGGAAATTCCCACCGCCTCGCAAAGTCAAGCAATATGTTGAAATCCTCTTCGGTCTCGCCCGGAAACCCCACAAGGAAAGTGCCCCGGAAAACAACGGGAGGAAGGCGGCGGCGCAAGTGGTGCAGCAGCTCCTCGGCCCTGCGCGTGTCCATACCGCGGCCCATAGCCTTCAGAACAGGTGTTGAAGCGTGCTGGAAGGGAAGATCAAGGCAAGCAAGGATCTTTTCGCTCCCTGCGATAACGCCGATCAAATCCTCCGTTAACTTCGCCGGGTGGAGGTAAAGAAGCCGAATCCAAAAAAGGTCTCGTATCTTTTGGAGCTCCAAGAGCAGCTCCGGAAGGCGGGCGGCGCCCCTTCGATCCGTTCCGTAAGCTGTAAGATCCTGTGCTATGAGGATCAGTTCGTGGGCGCCCGAACGCACCATTTCACGCGCTTCCCGCAGCACGGTTGAAAGAGGCTTTGAGCGCAGCGGACCGCGGATCCGCGGGATCGTGCAGAAGGTACAGGCGTCACTGCAACCTTCGCTGATTTTCAAGTAAGCGTAATGACGGGGAGTAAGTCTCAAGCGTCCGGTGTCCGCCGCCGCAGGACCGCGTGCAGGACCGGGCCTTTCGAAAATGCGCTTCTTTTGGAGAAGCTCATTGAGTATGTCCGGAAGTTTACGCTCTTCGTCAAGGCCGACGGCTCCCCAGAGGCCGGGCACAAGCTCAAAAAGTTTCTTTCCCAAGTGTTGGACCATGCAGCCTACGGCTACCACCTTCGGACCTTTGAGGGAGACAAGCTCGCGGAGGGTCTTAAGGGATTCGTTAAGCGCCGGTTTGATGAAAGAACACGTGTTTACAAGCACCAGGTCCGCTTCCCGGACGTCAGGCACGAGCACGCAGCCGCTTTGCGCGATGCGGCCCAGAAAAGTCTCGGTATCAACCAAATTCTTGACGCAGCCGAGACTTAAGGTGCATATCCGAAGGGGAGATCTGCGTTTCACAGGCGATCCGTTTCAGAGGTTTCTCAGGTCCGTTGCTTGGCCTTCTTTTCTTCCCATTCTTCGAGAGTGTAGTAAACTTCTCGCGCTTTACTCCCCTTGAAGGGACCGACGATTCCTTCTTCAGCCATCATGTCGATAAGGCGCGAAGCGCGGGTATAGCCGATCTCAAGACGCCTTTGAAGAAGAGTGGCCGAACCGCGCTGGGTCTCAAGCACGATCCGCACCGCTTCGTCGTAGAGCTCATCCCGCTCTGAAGGCGATTCGTCGCTTAGTTTCACCCCGGCGTTAAGCTCTTCGTCGAATTCCGCCTCAGCTTGGGCCCGCACGTATTTGACTACCTTGCGGATGTCGGCATCCGATACATAAGAGCATTGGACGCGCCTGAGATCCGAGGCGCCCGGCGGAAGGAACAGCATATCGCCCCGCCCGAGCAGCGATTCAGCCCCGTTTCGATCGAGAATCGTACGCGAATCCACCTTCGAGGAGACCTGAAACGAGATCCTGCAAGGCATATTGCTCTTTATAAGGCCGGTTATCACGTCCACCGAAGGCCGCTGGGTCGCAAGCACACAGTGGATGCCTACGGCCCGCGACTTTTGCGCCAGTCGTATGATATGGGATTCCACTTCTTTGCCGGCGGCCATCATGAGGTCGGCGAGCTCATCGACTACAAGCACTATGTAGGGAAGAAAGGTTGGGAATTTTTCGATCTCAACGTCGGTGAGCTTCCCTTCAATGCGGCGCAGGATCTCATCTTTGCCCAGTTTGTTGAAAGCTACTATGTTGCGCACGCCGACCTGTGCCAGTATTTCGTAGCGCTCTTCCATCTTCCCCACGAGCCAGGCAAGCGTCGGTGCGGCTTTTTTCATATCCGTTACGACCGGGCAGAGCAGGTGGGGGATTTCAGCGAAGTCGGAAAGCTCGACCATTTTGGGATCCACCAGGATGAGCTTGACCTCTTCGGGCGAGCGGGTCATGAGCACGGTTATTATGATCGAGTTCAAGCAGACGGACTTCCCCGAACCCGTTGCACCTGCAATAAGCAGGTGAGGCATAAGGGTCAGGTCGCTTATGATCGGGTTTCCAGCGCCGTCTTTGCCCAAAAGCAGCGGAATCTCATGGCGGCTTGCCTGATAGACATCCGATTCAAGCAGTTCTCTGAGATGAACTATCTCCCTTGTAGGGTTCGGCACTTCGATTCCTACCGTGCTCTTGCCGGGTATGGGTGCTACCAGCCGGATACTGCGCGCTTTAAGTGCCATAGCCAGCTCGTTGGCCAGATTGGTTATGCGGTGGACTTTGGTGCCGGCTGCAAGCAGTACTTCATACTGGGTGATTACAGGCCCCCGCTGGATCTCAACGACTCTGCCATCGATTCTGAAGCTCTGAAGGGTCTCTTCGATTTTGCGTGCAACGGCTTTGACCGCTTCACGGCTCGGTGCGTTGACACTCTGGTCAGGTAGGGCAAGGAGGTCTATGCTTGGAAGCACATAGCCGCCGCGCC